>JAUSES010000004.1 GCA_030649835.1 bacterium | reverse complement strand
CCATATAAAACTTTGAATTATGAAACTGCAATATCCCAGCATCGTCTTTGCGAGCAAAGCGAAGCAATCCAGGATTATGCTCGATAAACTCTGGATTGCCACGTTGGATTACCAACTCGCAAAGACGGAAAACCAGAGTTTCGTAATTCAAAGTATAAAAATACTCTCCCACAATAACCAAATGAACAGGTTTGCAGTGCGTGTTGGACTGCTATATACTCTAGTTTATATGCTAGACATTAAATTCATCCGTGAAAACGCTGACCTTGTAAAGGACGCAGCGGAAAAGAAGAACATTGTTTTTGATGTGCAGGAGCTTTTGACGGTGGATGAATCCCGTCGTGCTCTTCTCCTCGAGGTAGAGGCAATGCGTGGTAAACAAAACGAAATCGCAAACGCAGTGCCCCGCGCAGAAAATACTGAAGCTCGAGAGAGACTTATCGCTGAGTCGAAGGCTATGAAGGATGTCCTCATCCAAAAAGAAACCGAGCTCACTGAAGTTATGAAGAAATGGCACGGTCTCATGGTGCAGGTGCCCAACATCCCTGACATGTCGGTACCAGATGGAAAGGAGGACAAGGACAACGTCGAGGTGCGCACGTGGGGCACAATTCCAACATTCTCATTCACACCAAAGGATCACATTGAGCTTTTTGAAAAACACGGTATGGCGGACTTTGAGCGTGGAACAAAAGTTTCTGGATTCAGAGGATACGTTTTAAAAGGGGACGGTGCACGTCTTGTCTTTGCGCTCTCGCAGTTTGTTTTGAACGAACTTTCAAACGATGGTTTTGAGCCGATGATTGTGCCATCATTGGTACGACGTGAGTCACTCATTGGCACAGGGTTCCTTCCACAAGGTGAGGAGGATTTGTACAAGACTCAAGATGGAGACTTCCTCGCGGGTACTGCCGAGGTCGCTACTATGGGCTACCACATGGATGAAGTGCTCGCGCTTTCTGATTTGCCGAAAAAATACATTTCATTCTCTCCAGCGTTTCGTCGTGAAGCGGGGAGTCACAGCAAGGACACCAAGGGGCTCATTCGTGTGCATGAATTTTTCAAATGGGAGCAGGTGATTTTATGCGAAGCGAGCCACGAAGAGAGTGTGAAGTTCCATGAACACCTGACTCAAAACTCCGAGAAGCTTATGCAGAAGCTCGGCATTCCCTATCATGTGGTTTTGAACTGCGGTGGCGACCTCGGGCTTGGGCAAGTAAAAAAGTATGACATAGAAGCGTGGGTGCCTTCTCAAAATACGTATCGCGAAACACACTCTGCTTCGTACTTTCATGATTTTCAGACACGTCGTTTAAATATTCGTTACAAAGACAGTGAGGGCAAGCTACGGTTTGCTCACTCGCTCAACAACACCGCCATCGCAATGCCGCGCATACTTGTGCCCCTTGTTGAGAATTTTCAGCAAGAGGACGGAAGCATTATCATACCCGAAGTCCTTCGTCCATATATGGGTGGTAAGGAAAGGATCGGATAGGATGGTATACTTTAACTATGTCCCTATTGGCAAATATATTTGCGCGCACTCAGGAACAATACGGCGTCTGGTTTGGTAGGGTAGTGATTATTATTCTCCTTTCATTCATATTTTTTGTAACTGGTGGAGGTATTTCACATAATGAAAAGTGGCGCATAGAACGTGTGGATATTTCTGGAGCAAAGGCCGTCGAGGAGGATATTGTACGCTCGTTGGTGAGGCAGAAGCTCGAGGGGAGTTACTTTTTTTTGTATGCGCATGATAATAGTTATATCTATCCGAAAAAAGACATAGAAAGAATGCTTCTCGCAACATTTCCACGCATTAAGAGCATTTCAGTTTCTCGCACTGACAATCATGCAGTCATGGTCACCGTGAAAGAACGTGCTCCCTACGCACTCTGGTGTAACGGCGAACAGTCAGAAAAAAAATGCTGGTTTATTGATGAAGATGGATTTGTCTTTGATCAGGCCCCGATTTTTTCAAGAGGTGTTTATGTGGAGTTTTATGGAACACTTGTAGAAAGAAATGAGGGGGAGCCACTGCGGGCTTCACTTCCGTATGAGCGATTTGCAACAGCGAAAAATTTTGTTTCACTTCTTCGTGAAAGTATTGGTGACTCGTATCGTGTTGAAATAAAGCCAGAGGAAGAAGCAGAAATTACCCTTCGCTCAAGCGCAAAATATCCTTATCTAGCAGATGTGAGCATTCGATTTAAGGATCAGGTAAGCCCGGAGGTATTATTAAAAAGGTTGGTCACTGCCATCCCCACGCAGTTTCCTGACAACATTTCACCAAAAAAGAAGCTCCTTTATATAGATATGCGTTTTGGCAATAAAGTAATTTTTGGATTTGAAAATTGAGAAATTGTGCTAGAGTGCATTTTATGAATAATGACTTACAAAAACCAATCATGGGATTTTGGGCGGATTTACCAAAGCCGTTTTTTGTTGCTGCGCCAATGGCGGATGTAACCGACGCTGCCTTTCGGCAGATGATTGCAAAGTATAGTCGCCACGGCGAGAGTGGTGGTGGACCAGATGTATTTTGGACAGAGTTTGTGTCTGCTGATGGTCTCTGTAGCGCAGGGCGCGAAGTGTTGAAGCGAGACCTCGCCTTCAGTGACCGTGAGCATCCTATCGTTGCGCAGATTTTTGGTGCAAATCCAGAGAACATGAAAAAGACAGCCGAGCTCTGTAAGAAGCTCGGTTTTGACGGTATTGATATCAATATGGGTTGTCCTGACAAAAGTATTGAGAAGCAGGGAGCAGGCGCAGCGCATATGAAGGAGATAAAACATGCGCAGGAAGTGATACGGGCAACCATAGCTGGCGCGGGTGGGCTACCTGTCTCTGTAAAAACACGTATTGGGTACAACAAAGAAAATTTAGAACAATGGCTCGGCGCGATTTTGGAAACAAAACCCGCAGCAATTACGGTACACGCGCGCACACGCAAGGAACTCTCCCTTGTGCCAGCGCGGTGGGAAGAAGTGGCGCGCGCAGTGAAGCTCGCAGAGGGAACTGGCACGCTCATTATTGGTAATGGTGACGTGAGAGACCTTGCTGATGCAGGCGGGAAGGCTCGCGCAACTGGTGCCGATGGGGTGATGCTCGGGTGTGCAATGTTTGGCACGCCGTGGCTTTTTGACCGCACACGCAAAGCACCGCCATCACTTTCAGAAAAATTTGAAATTCTCATTGAACACACACATCTTTTTGAAAAACTTTTAGGCGATATTAAAAATTTTGCAATAATGAAAAAACACTACAAAGCATACGTAAACGGTTTTGACGGCGCAAAAGAACTCCGCGTGCATATGATGGATGCCAAAAATGCAGATGAAGTGGAGCGTATCGCACGGGAGTTTTTGAAGACAAAATAATTTTGCAGACGTGACTATTCGTGCTACTCTTTTTATAGATATTTCAATAAGAGAGGAGTTAGTAATGAAAACAGGAATAGTTTTACCCACAAACGAAATGCGGGCAGACATGCCTTCCTATAATGGCCCGCTCGTAGAAGAGACCGCTCCAAATCCTCTTACTAGCAAGAGGATTTCGCAAATGGCGCATGATGCTGTTTTTAAGTATCAGCCAGAGTTCCTCATGAAAGGCGGGGATTAAAAATCCTCGCGCTCCATGGTTCAGCCCCGCACTTCGCGGGGTTTTTTCTTTATGATATAATGGAGGTTAATGAATTTTGATTCCATATTCTAAATTCAATATTCTACCCACTATGTCATCAAATCTAGCACTCTATACCAAATACCGTCCAAAAACCTTTGATGAGGTAATAGGACAGGAACAAATTATCAAGGCTCTTCATGGAGCAATAAAGAGTGGCTCAATCTCCCATGCTTACCTTTTTTGTGGCTCACGCGGTACTGGTAAGACTTCCATCGCGCGTATCCTCGCTCGCGCTATAGGCTCTCATGATGATGACATTTATGAAATAGACGCTGCATCAAATGGTTTAGTTGAAGACGTACGAGCACTCCGTGATGCCGTGCATACAGTCCCACTTCATTCAAAATACAAAGTGTATATTATCGACGAAGCTCACATGATGTCGAAAAGTGGATTCAACGCGCTTTTGAAAACACTGGAGGAACCTCCAAAGCACGTCGTGTTCATTCTCGCTACCACCGATGAAAATAAAATTCCAGAAACTATAGTTTCGCGCTGTCAGAGTTTTCGTTTTGAAAAACCATCTCAGGCAACACTAAAAATACATGTTGAAGCGGTGAGCAAAAAAGAAGGGTATACACTCGAGCCCGCGTCTGCCGACCTTATTGCGCTCCTTGGTGACGGCTCGTTTCGTGACACACTCGGCATTTTACAGAAAGTTATTGCGTCTTCATCAGATAAAAAGATTTCGCAACAAGAAGTAGAGAAAGTAACAGGAGCACCAGACAGTCGGCTCGTAAATTCATTTCTCCAATCCATAGCAAAAAGAGACATCGAAGGAGGATTGTCTTCTCTTCATAGTGCAATGGAGAGGGGAGTAGAGGAGCGGGTATTTCTTGACCTCCTGCTTCGCAAAATGCGCGCAGTGATGATGTTCCGCTTCGTACCAAATTCTCACAAAGAAATGGCAAATGATTTTTCCACAGAAGATATGGCACTTATTGCTGACCTCGCTAAAAATTCCATCCAGACCATCACGTCAAAAGAACTTGCAGAAGTCCTTCGCGCTTACGAAAGCGTGCGCGTGGCGGTGGTTCCAGGGCTCGCATTAGAGTTGGCACTACTTCGTATAGCAGGGAAGTAGGCATTGCTAATTGAACAAGGGCAGTATATACTTAAAAAGTAAGACCCTTGTTCAATATGTTACCAACACAAAAAATAAAAGCTATAAAATTGCGTAAGGAAGGAATGTCCTATTCGGAAATTCTTGAAGTCGTACCTGTCGCAAAATCTACGCTTTCAATATGGTTGCGTTCTGTGAATTTATCGAAGCCACAACAACAGAGACTTACTGCAAAGAAACTCGCTGCAGGGAAACGAGGAGGAGCTTCTCGTAAGGCTGCGCGAAAACACATTACATCAGAAATTCTTAATAAATCAGAAAAACAGATAGGTGTAATTTCTAAGCGGGAGTTATTTCTAGTCGGAACTGTTCTTTATTGGGCCGAAGGTACAAAAGAAAAAGAAGATGCCCCAGGGTCTGGGATTCAGTTCACAAACTCTGACCCCAAAATGCTTATAACTTTTCTTTCGTGGCTTAGGGATTCGTGCAGTATTGAAGATGGAAGAATTCATTTTCAGATTTATCTTCATGAAACGAGTGATGGCAGAATCAAGGAAGTCGTTGAATATTGGTCAAAAAATCTTATGGTGACTCAAGATAGATTGAATAAGGTGTATTTTAAGAGGAATAAAGTGTCAACAAATAGAAAAAATACTGGAGAACATTATTTTGGTTTAGTTAGAATTAAGGTCCGCCGAAGCTCGGGGCTAGTTAGGGCCATCTCTGGGTGGGTAAACGGCATTACCGAGTCATTGCAATGCCAAAATGACTAAAAGGGGATAGTGTGATAAGATTCGTGCGTGTTAATGTGTATGATTAAATAGAATATTGGGGGATCGTCTAATGGTAGGACACCGACCTTTGAAGTCGAGAATTTAGGTTCGATTCCTAGTCCCCCAGCAAAATTTGGTATAATAAGGAAATGGAGAAATTTGATAATACATCTTTTGAAAGTCTAGACATGAAAATAACTCTTCAGAAACTTGAAGGTTATGTTTCGCAAGGATTCTTATTGCATGGTTCAAAAAATAAAATTGAGGTATTGGAACCAAGGCAAGCACAAGATGATAACCATGACAGAAAATCCGGAAATCTCAATGCCGTTTATGCGACTGATGACATTCGCATATCAATTTTCATGGCTTTATTTGCCAAAAAAGATGCTGATAAAAATGGCTGGAGGGCTTTTTATAATTCAACAAACGAAGATGAAATGAGCGTCGGGGGCGAAAACGTAACATTCACACCTGGGTATATTCATGTCTTACCAGGAGAAAAATTTAGGAAAGTTGATGATAAAAATAGTAAGGAAATAGTAGCATATGAGCCAGTTGCCCCAATTGATGTTGTTCAAGTGACTCCAGATATTGCAGCCTACCTTAGCGGTATTAACTACGACATAAAATAAGGATTAATAAGTGAATCTTCTTTCAAAAAAGTTCCAACTTCGTCCCAAACTCAAAGTTTGAGATTTGGTATAATGAGACTAATGAGCAGTTTAGCCCCAAAAGAAAAGGTAATTTTTCACATTGATGGAGATGCGTTTTTTGTGGGTGTGGAAGTGGCGAAGAATCCAAAGCTCAAGGGGTTGCCGGTGGTGACTGGGGAGGAACGTGGAATCGTCTCTGCACTTTCATACGAAGCGAAAGCTCTCGGGGTTGTGCGTGGTATGCCGATATTTAGAGTGAAAAAAGAATTCCCATCGGTAATTATTTTGCCCGGGGACTATCAGTCTTACGTGCACTACTCTAGTCTTATGTTTGAGATTGTAAATCGATACGCATACGGAGTGGAGGAGTACAGTATAGATGAATGCTTTGCCGATTTTACGGGGCTCGATCGTACACTCAAAAAAAGTTATCTAGAAATTGCACAGGAGATTAAGAATGTCATCAGAGATGAGCTCGGCATCTCGGTGTCTGTGGGGCTTGCGCCGACAAAAGTTTTGGCAAAAGTCGCGTCGAACTGGCAGAAGCCAAACGGCCTAACATTGATAGAGATCGCCACCGCGAGCGAATTTCTTAAAAAGGTTCCTGTCGGAAAAGTGTGGGGGATAGGCCCGCGCACGGCAGAAGTTTTACAGAGACGCGGAGTTCAGACAGCATTTGACTTTGCATCAAAGGATTTGGCGTGGGTCACCACGTGCCTTTCCAAACCCTACGAAACTATTTGGCATGAGCTCCATGGAGCCTCGCTTCTCAACGTAGACACAGAAGCGAAAGCCAGCTACTCATCAATACAAAAAACGAGAACATTTCACCCCACAACAAACGATAAAAATTTTCTGTGGTCACAGCTCTCAAGGCACATAGAAGATGCGTGCACAAAGGCGCGTCACTACAACTTGGTTCCCAAAAAACTTACCATATTTCTCAAGGGTCAGGATTTTAAAATTTCGAGTCACACAATTACACTCCCTGTGCCATCAAGCTCTCCTGAAGTCCTTGTTTCGCTTGCGCACGAGCACTTTAACAAAATCTACGCGCGGGGAGTTTTGTATCGCACTTCGGGGATAGTTCTAGTAGACCTGCTTCGAAACTATTCATCACAAAAAGATTTATTTGGCGGTACTATAAAAGCGGATAGGTTTGACATGATACACAAACAAATAGATGCCCTACAGGTGAAATTTGGAAAACGTATTGTCTATCTCGCCTCAAGTCAAAACGCACTTGAGCATAAGCGAGGTGGTACTGATTCAGATGATCTGGACCGCGACCTTTTGTTCCTATAAGCGACGTAGTGCGAGAGAAATAGGAAAGTAATCTTCCTTATTCCCGAGCCGAGGAGCTTATATGGGTCCCTGTGGTCTATGCCACAGAGACCTATATAGCTAAGCAAAATTTATGGTACAATAGTTAGATGAAAGGATACATCACGAACATAGAAAAAGCGACGAAGGAAAATACTGATTATCGTCGCGTGCTTTATACTGCAAGAAATAGCCAGCTCGTTTTGATGAGCCTCGCTCCGGGCGAAGAGATAGGAAAGGAAACACATCACCTTGATCAGTTTTTACGCTTTGAGGAGGGTGAAGGGAAGGTTATTCTTGATGGTGTGGAACACGTAGTCACCGATGGTTTTTCGGTCGTAATTCCTCAGGGCACACTTCACAACGTGGTGAATACCGGAACTCAAAATCTAAAACTCTACAGCCTCTACTCACCACCTGAACACAAGGACGGGACGGTGCACCACACCAAGGCAGATGAGCAGGATGAACATTTTGATGGGTTAACTACAGAATAATAATGCTCATCGATGGAAATAAAATAGCAAAGAGCCTTTTAGAAAAGCTCACTACGGAGCTTCTTTTTCTGCCTGCAAAAAAAGTTTGCTTTGTGATTTTTAACGAGAACCCCGTTACTGAACAGTTTGTGAAAATAAAATCCCTTGTCGCTGAACAGCTAGGAATTATTGTCACGATAGAAAGACATTCAGATATTACTACAACAGAAACGGCGGTCACTATCATCGAGACACTGGGTGAAAAAGACTATGATGGCATTGTGGTGCAGTTGCCTTTACCGAAAGGGATTGACACACAGGCAGTTCTCGATGTCATTCCCCGTGATAAGGATATTGACGTGCTTAGCACGGCCTTGAAAGAGGCGTATGTCGATGGAAAAACGGGAATGGTTCCTCCGGTTGCGGGAGCAGTGTACGAGATACTTCAGTCACAGAATGTTTCATTTGCAAACAAAAAAATAGTCATTGTGGGGCAAGGGAGACTTGTCGGTATCCCGGTTCATTTGATGTTAAAAAAAGTGAATGTAGCACATGACATTGTGGATATAAAAATGAATGAGGCGGAAAAAATGAAACTTTTAAAAAATGCAGACATTATTATTTCTGGGACAGGTGTACCCCGTGGGATAAAGCCTGAGATGGTAAAAAACAGCGTTATGCTCATTGATGCGGGCACAAGTGAGCAAGAAGGGGGGAAGCTCGTGGGGGACATTGACCCAACATGTGAAGAAAAAGCCCTTTTTATGACTCCCGTACCTGGCGGAGTAGGGCCTGTCACTGTCGCAAGTCTCTTTAAAAACCTAGTCTTATAATTTTTGTCGTCTTTGCGAGTACCCGAAGCAATCCAGAGCGTAGGTGATTAGTCTTGGATTGCTTCGGGTACTCGCAAAGACGATTCGGTAGAGTAGGTCGTGCCCGTGGGTTTAGATATTAGTATATTAGGGGTACTTATAAAAATTAGCGTTAGTGGCCTTTTTGTGGTAGTATAAACAAATGTTAAAAACTAAGAAAAACATGAAGGAGGCGCCTGTTTTAATCCCCGTATCAGAATTTTTGGAATCCTACAACAAAAACATGCCTGCAACTTGGCCACGTGTCACCGCTGCGCTTTTACAAAAATTTAGAGATGCGCACACCTCGCTTTTTACCCAAGGTGACATGTGGTCCCTTGACCAACATCGCAAGAAACTCATGGATTGGTTGCCAAGGAATTCAGATTCTGATAAATAAACACCTTCGGGTGTTTATTTGTTATAATGAGACAAACAAAATGATTATCTCCAAGACAATTTTTCTTGATTATGTTTTTTGCGCTAAAAATGCGTGGCTCAAACTTCACAAGCCTGAACTATTGAAGAAGTTTGAATTGTCAGCCTTTGAAAAAAACTTGATGGAGCAGGGGAATGAGGTGGAAGCTGAGGCAAGAAAACTTTTTCCACAGGGAGTTGAAGTTATGGAGCGCGGGGAGGAAGCGGTGGAAAAAACGCGCGAGCTCATGGAGGAGCGCACCTCTGCTATTTTTCAGGCGACATTTATTGAAGACGGCTTCATTGCCCGTAATGACGTGCTCGTGTGGAACAAAGAGGAAAGCAGTTGGGACTTGTACGAAATAAAAGGCACCAACTCGCTCAAAGACAGCGGTACCGACCACAACCACATTGATGACCTCACGTTTCAGGCATCAGTGCTTTCCCGCGCAGATGTGCCTGTGGGGCGATACTTTCTTGTACACCTAAACAAAGATTACGTTCGCATGGGTGCGCTCAACATAGAAAAACTTTTTCTTATTGAAGACCAGACAGAAATAGTGCTTGCAGGGCTCGCACTTGTGGAGGATCAGATGAAAACAGCGAGTGAATATTTGTCGGAGAAAATAGAGCCAAAAGGTGGCTGTGAGTGCATCTACACTGGCAGGAGCCGTCACTGTACTACATTTAAATATTCAAATCCCGAAGTGCCGGATTACTCTGTGCACGATATTTCCCGCATCGGTGGAAGTAAGAAAAAATTGCTAGAACTGATCGAATCAAAAATTTTTAAAATAGATGACGTGCCCGAAGACATGGATTTTTCTGATATTCAGACAAATCAAATAGCAGTGCATCGTAGACAGAAGTCAATGATTGACATTGATGGCATAAGCGACGAAATAAAAAATTTGAAATTCCCACTCTATTTTTTTGACTACGAAACATTCGCTCCCGCAATTCCATTGTTTGATGGGTATCGCCCGTATCAGCGCATTCCATTTCAGTTTTCATTGCATATTTTGGAAAAACCAAATACGGAAATGAAGCACGTGGAGTACCTGCACGAGGAAATGAGCGACCCATCGCCAAGCATCGCAGAGCTTCTCGAGGAGCATGTTGGCGCCGTAGGGACTGTCATCACATGGAACAAATCATTCGAAGCGGGGGTTAATAGAGAGCTTGGAGAGCGTCTGCCAGAACACAGGGCCACGATGGATCGCGTGAACAGCCTCCTATATGACCTAATGGATGTGTTTAAAAAACAGCATTATGTGCATCCCGAATTTCGCGGGAGCACGTCTATCAAAAAAGTTTTACCTGCACTCGTGCCAGAGCTTTCATACAGTGAGCTAGGTATAAAAGAAGGTGGTCAAGCTTCAAATGCATGGGGGGAGATGCTCGCCAAGAGTACCCCTCCAGAAGTAAGCGCTCAAATCGCAAAAGACTTAAAAATTTATTGTGGACTAGACACGTACGCAATGTACGCAATATGGGAGAAGCTGTATAAGATGTTGGATTAATCCGCATATGTACTTTGAATTATGAACCCCTTGTTTTCCGTCTTTGCGAACGCAGTGAAGCAATCCATGATTTTGCGCTACAATTTCTGGATTGCCACGTCGGAACACCGACTCGCAAAGACGATGAAGGAATTTGGCAGTTTGTAATTCAAAGTATCTAATAAAAATATGCCCTATTTTGTATATATTCTCGAATGCGCTGACGGTACTTTTTATTCGGGGAGCACAAATGATCTCAAAAAACGACTTCACAGACACAATAACCTAAAAAGTGGTGCCCACTATACAAAAATCCGCCGACCCGTAGTTTTGAAATATTCTGAAGAAGTTCCTGACTTCGCAACGGCACGCGCCCGTGAGGCGGAATTTAAAAGGTGGTCCAGAGAAGAGAAGCTAGCGTTTTTAAACTCGCAAGTGGTATAATGACTGTATGATTAAAACTGGAGAAAAAGCACCACTTGATATTTCTGTTTTTGACCAAGACGGGGCGTCTGTTTCTTTGCGTAAACTACTTGGTTCCTATGTAGTTTTGTACGCGTATCCAAAAGATGAAACTCCGGGGTGCGTGAAGGAGGCGTGCAGTATTCGCGATGTGTATGGGGAGTTTGAGGCGCTCGGAGTTTTAGTGGTAGGTATTAGCCCTGATGATGAAGACTCTCATCGTAAATTTGCCGAGCATCACGAGCTACAGTTTCCACTCTGGGCAGATACGAAGCGTGAGTTACTCACGGCGCTTGGTGTTTGGGGAGAGCAGTCGTTTATGGGGAAAAAATATATGGGTGTGTCACGAACGACATTTTTAATTGACCCAAAAGGAAAAGTGGTGCACATTTGGAAAAAAGTAAAACCAGAAGGACACGGAGAGGAGGTACTTGATTTTGTGACACTACTGATTTCAAAATGATAGTTCCACGCGAAGAGTTTGAGCAAATGGTCATAGATGGTTTGGCAAAGGTTCCGGGACAGTTCCACGATAAAATAAGGAACGTGGTATTCATCGTTGAGGATGAGACATCTCCAGAGACACGCAAAGAAAACCATCTACTTGCTGGACAGGATTTGCTTGGTCTATATAAAGGAGTCCCCCTTACCCAAAGAGGCGACAACTATGGTGTGGGTATGGTACTCCCCGACGTAATCACTATTTTTCAGGGACCGACAGAGAGAAGTGCTGGTGGTGATTTTGAAAAAGTTAGAGATATGGTACGTGATACTGTATTTCATGAGGTCGCGCACTATCTTGGCATGAGTGAGGGAGAAGTTGCAAAGTGGGAAGCAAGGCAAGTATGACTTTTTTTCTTCGGTTCTTCTTATTATAAAACTCCGGTTGTACGTCTTTGCGAGCAAAGCGAAGCAATCCAGAGTTTATTACAAGCAACCCTAGATTGCTTCGAGTACTCGCAAAGACGATGTAAAGATACGGTAGTTTTCAATTAAAAGTCTGTTATACTTAGCACAATGACTAAATTAATAAAAAGCTTTGGGTTTGCAATGAGTGGCATAAGCGCAGTGTGGCGCGAGGAGGTAAATTTTCGTATTGAGTCTGTGATCGCACTACTTGTGGTCGGTGGAGGTATTTATTTAGGTTTTACAAAACTTGAATGGGCTTTTGTTTTGGTCTGTATTGGAGCAGTGCTGTCTTCTGAAATTCTAAATACCGCAGTGGAGGACACGTGCAATAAGATAGAGCCGAGTATGGACCCCGTTATTGGTAAAATAAAAGATATGATGGCTGGGTTTGTATTTGTGGTGTCGGTGGTGTCCGTGGCTATTGGTGTAATGGTTTTTACTAATCATCTATGAGTACCATCGAATGCATTGCGCGTGGGGTTATAGAGGAAGATGGAAAGTTTTTGCTTTGCCGAGGAAAGGGGCGAGAAAATTATTTTTTCCCTGGTGGTCACATAGAAGATGGCGAAAGCGCGGGAGATGCGCTCGTGCGTGAAATAGAAGAAGAACTTGGCGAAAAAAGTGAGGTAAAGCGATTTTTAGGTGCGAGCGAAAATAAATATGAATACAAAGGAGCGACTACGCATGAGATCAACCTCGTATTTGAAGTCGCATTAATAAATAAAGGTGACTGCATAAGCAAGGAAGAGCATTTGGAATTTGTATGGCTCACGCGTGACGAGCTCCGTGATGCTGTTGTTTTTCCTGTGTCCCTCCGTGATGCAATTTTACAAAATAAATCATGGGCGAGTGATGGGTTTTAGTGCTATAGTATATCTAACAAAATTTAATGAAAAAAATCATATTTATCATAATCGGAATTATCCTCGTCGCTGTTTTAGGCAGACTAGGCTGGGCGTATTTTCAGCTGAAATCTGATTTTGCAAGGACTGCTAGCACTGAAGCATTGCTCGCCACAACTACTAATGAACCTACTCTGCTTATTCCACAAAACAAGACTGCTGTGTCAACCAGTACAGTTGCTCCCACTTTTCAGACAAGCATAACTCGTAGTGCTGGCATAAAAATCAACACCACTGATAGTGTCGATCTCTGTGTTGGGAAAGATGGAATTGGGACAGTGGCACCACTAAACCAAGCAAAAGTTATAACAGACCCCGAGACAGGGACGAAGATTGTGAGTGATCAAATTTTGATGATTTTTAAAAACGGAACATTAAGAAGCACGGTGAATGCAAAAATAAATTCAATCAACGGTGTGATGGTCGGCTGTTTAGCTGATATGGATAAGTACCAAGTTAGAATTGGAGGAAATCTTTCACTCAATCAAATGAAAACATTAGTGAATTTGTTAAACAAGGATTCTCTTATTGATTCGGCCTCACTTAATACAATCTCTTCGCTAAACTAGAGTCCAATGTTCTTTTTGAGTTCTGCAAGGTCAGTGGTTGCGATCTCCTCATAGGCGCCTTCTTTGAGGTCGCCGAGCTTGATGTTCATAATGCGGAGACGTTTGAGCTCAAGGACTTGGTAGCCTTCGGCAGCGCACATACGGCGAATCTGATGCTTTTTCCCTTCGGTAAGCACAATACGGAAAAGAGTTTCTCCTGCTCGGCGTGCTTTTGATGGCTTGGTCTTGTATGTTTCTATCAGAATACCGCGCTCTAGGTGGCGGATAAATGTGTCGGTAATTTTTTTGTCTACCTTTACCAAATATTCTTTTTCATGCACGCGGTCTGGAGAAAGTACGCGGTCGGTGAGACGGCCGTCGTTTGTGAGGATAACGAGGCCTTCGGAGTCCTTGTCGAGGCGCCCAAGAGGGAAGAGGCCGCGGAGAGCAGGGAGTGAGGACTTGATACTTTCGCCTTCTGTTTGTGTGTCGGTGGAAACGCCACGAGGTTTGTAATAGGCGAGATATCGATACGAACCCTCAATCTTTGCGATAACTTTTTCTGAAACTTCAACCTTATCGCCAAGCACAGCAACTTTGCCGTTTATTTTCACCAAACCTTTTGTAATGAGCTCATCTGCGCCACGGCGTGTAGAAAACCCCTTGTGGGCAAGGTAACGGTTGAGACGGACAGGAAATTCTAGTGAGCTCGCCCCGCTAGAGACAGGTCGCTCTTGTCTCTGCTCCTTTGAGGCTTCTTTTTTAATATATTTTTGAGGTTTCATTTTTATCTATTTTCTAATAAGTGCACCGTCGACTCTAACGGGGTCCATAATTTCTGCAGTCTACACTAAAAGAATATGCTTGACAAGGGGGTACCTTTTGTGATACTCTCTAGAGGAACAAACAGTACTTTTCACAATGTAAATTTCGAGGAGGTTCCTAATGTGTAGCATCCCAATTGTGTTGCCACTCAAAGATGAAAGTGTTTTAAAGCTTTTCCTGCTTGGTGAAAATCGGTCCCTCGAGGAGTGTCCAAAATGTGGTGCACGTCATGTGACAGTGCTCGAGGATATAAACAGAGGGTACTTCGTGTCAGTACATAAAGCCCCAGCTCCAAATGATGAAGCAGTGTGTAATTTTGGCGGGGTTTTTTTACAAGACCTAGTATGCTATGCAGAAGTATTGGAATGAATAAACGCCGCATGGTAATACATGTGGCGTTCCTTTTTTATGATACTACGGCAATTTTAGACGTGCCTCTTAATAATCGCCTCAGGTTCTGCTCCATGTGCCTCTTTTTTAGTATAAAAAAGTAAATTTAAACAATTATCCACAACTTCACAACTGAATCCTTGTTTGTATGTGATACAATGATCAGGTTACCTTTACAAAAATATGCGCGTACTTATGTTCGGATGGGAATTTCCTCCTCATAACAGCGGTGGCCTCGGCACTGCGTGTTTTGGACTTACCCGCGCGCTTGCAAATAGAAAAATTGACGTACTTTTTGTCCTCCCTAAAAAGGTCGGGGTGTCTGCCAGCTTCATGAACATCCTTTTTGCTGATACACGCAAGGTAAAATTTCTAGAAATAGAAACACCCCTCAGGCCATACGTTACATCCAAGGGTTATCTTCATGAACGTGATAAAACTATCTCCGATATATACGGAAGCACACTCATGCAAGAGGTACGTCGCTATGCCCTCCGTGCGCGCGATATCGCAAAGAAAGAAAAGTTTGATGTCATTCACGCACATGATTGGCTCTCCTTTCTTGCTGGCGTAGAAGCAAAGAAAGTTTCGGGGAAACCGCTCATTCTCCACATGCACGCTACAGAGTTTGACCGCACGGGCGGGCAGGGAGTGAATCAGGATGTTTACAATATTGAGCGTGATGCGATGAATTACGCCGATGGCATCATTGCGGTTTCGAATTTTACAAAACAAAAAATTGTTCAGCATTATGGTATCCCCGAGTGGAAAATTGAGGTGGTACACAATGGTATTGATGAGTGCGACTATGCAAATATCCCCAACAAACTTTCTGAGCTCAAAAAAGCGGGACAGAAAATTGTTCTTTTTGCAGGTCGTATCACTATTCAGAAGGGACCCGAGTATTTTATTCGCGCTGCGAAACGTGTACTTGAGGTGAAATCAAATGTACTTTTTCTTGTGGCAGGCTCAGGTGACATGGAAAGGCAAATGATGCTTGAAGCCGCATCACTTGGCATTTCTGACCACGTTATTTTTGTGGGCTTTCTCCGTGGGGATGATTTGAATGCCATATATCGTATTGCCGATCTTTTTGTGATGCCCTCAGTATCAGAACCATTTGGTATTACGCCACTTGAGTCGATTATTTCTGGCGCTCCCGTGCTCATTTCAAAACAGTCTGGCGTTTCTGAAGTGCTAACCCACGCACTCAAGACTGACTTTTGGGATACCGAAGACATGGCAAACAAAATCCTTGGTGTTATATCGCATCGCTCCCTCTGGCAGACGCTTTGGGGTAATAGTAGGGAGGAGGTAAAGAAAGTCACCTGGGACTCCTCAAGCAAAAAGTGCATTGAGTACTATCAAAAAATTATATGCGAATGTGGAATAGGAGAGGACAGCAAGCTTCGTCATATTTAGCAGTAATAGTTACTCGGACAGCCTATCTAAATAGTTACATTAATGATAAGCTGTTGTTGGGTTAGTTATTGAGAGTTTTTTGTTTAATTATATATTTCGAAGGAGTTAGAGGTCATGACAATTGTAAATGTTCAGGGTGGAAGGGGAGGAATAGACGTGGACCAGATCAATCTGGAGCCACTCGATGAGGAAAGTCGTGGAACGAAGGACGAGAAAATCATAGCTTTTGTTTCATCGGTGAAGCATCTGTTGGAAAAGCCAGCGAACCAGCTCAATGCTGATGAAGCAAAAAGAGCTTCTGATTTGATCCATTCAACATTCGGATGTATTTCGAGAGGTGATCCACGCTTTGCGTTTTACCGGAAGTATGTTCGTAAAATCACGCACATACTTGAGGGTGTTTCTCAAGGAACAGCACATACAGAATATAATTCAGTTAAACAGCAACAGGACATTTATTCGGTGATGATGGATATGGTTCGATTCTATCCCTATCGATAATGTCACAGGACGCACATCAAAATCGTTGTGCGTTTTCTTTTTTTTAAATCCGACTAAAGACTTTTAACATTAAAGGCATAATATATACAATCCATAAGTGGCTTTTTGTCCTTGACAAAAAGCCACTTAGATGCTATGCTTGTTTTAGCACAGTAAAAGTTCCTCTCGTGATTTCTCGTGAGGGTTTGAAAAATATTTTTGAAGGGATAGATAGGATGAAAGGTCAAAACCATTGGATGTATCCAGTTGATCAAGCCCGAAATGACTTCTACAATGCGGCGGTTATGGCGATTGCGGATGTATCAAAAATCGCCAAGGCGGAAGAAGCAATCAGGGATGCCTTCAACTGTTTCGAAAGAAATACTGATGATGACGTAAAGTACGATATGGTTTTTGGGGTTCGTAATTGTTACCATGTTCAAACCTGCCGAGATAACTTCTTGCGGGGCTTAAAGGAACTACGGAATTCAGTAGCTATCTATGATCATCCTGGCACAAGGAACGCCGTGAAGTTTTTAAAAAAACTACGGCGCGATTATTTCAATGTACTCTAATAGTTTTTTGAGTACAAGGAGCGCACTGCAAGTCTGTGCGCTTTTCTTTTGCATAATTTTTGTATCTGGTACAATGTATCTGCATTTCCTATTGGCTACTAACTACCAACTAATATCTAACACCTACCCCCAATGGCTTCCATCTGCTTCTACTTCCAGGTTCATCAACCATACCGCGTAAAGGACTATCGCGTTTTTGATATTGGAAATGATAGTGAATATTTTAATGACAGTTCAGATCGCTCCATCAACAACAAAAAAATTTTGAACAAAGTAGCGGGGAAGTGCTACCTGCCGGCAAATGCGGTGATGCTTGAGCTTCTCAATAAGCACCCGGAATTTAAAATAAGTTTTTCTTTTTCGGGAGTTTTTCTTGACCAACTACAAGAGTTCAGTCCTGAGACACTGCAGTCTTTCCAAAAGCTCGTGGCAACGGGGCGCGTGGAGGTGCTTTCTGAAACATACTACCACTCGCTTTCATTCCTGTACTCACCTGATGAGTTTCGCAGACAAGTAAAAATGCATCGCGACAAAGTGGAGGAGCTTTTTGGCGTGACGCCAACTGTTTTCCGCAACACGGAGCTCATTTATAATAATGCGCTTGCGATGGAGGTAGAAAAAATGGGGTACAAAGGAATTATCGCAGAGGGCGCCGACCACGTGCTCGGGTGGAGAAGCCCAAACTTTTTGTATCGGCCACAAGGCACCCAAAATCTAAAGCTTCTGCTAAAAAATTATCGACTCTCAGATGACATAGCTTTTCGTTTTTCATCAAAAGACTGGAAAGACTTTCCGCTTACTGCTCCAAAGTTTGCCAATTGGGCAAATCAGGTGAATGGCAACGGGCATGTGATCAACCTTTTTATGGACTATGAGACATTTGGTGAGCACCAGTGGGAAGACACAGGCATCTTTAATTTTCTCCGTCATTTGCCGGAAGAAATTTACAAACACCCCGACAATGATTTTGTGACACCGAGCGAGGCTATTGCACGATACGAGCCAGCATCTGAGCTCGATGTGCACAACTTTATGTCATGGGCAGACGTGGAGCGAGACCTTTCTGCATGGCTCTCAAACCCCATGCAACACGATGCAATACAAAGCGTGTACAAGCTCGAAGGGGATATTCTCGCTACGGGTGATGAGAAGCTCATAAGTGACTGGCGCAAGCTTCAAACCTCCGACCACTTCTACTATATGTGCACAAAGTGGTTTAACGACGGTGACGTACACAAATATTTTAACCCCTACAACACTCCGTATGAAGCGTTTATTGCTTACATGAACGCGCTCCAGGACCTACGCCTCCGTGTCGTCGGCCACCCTACATATGCAAAGAAAATTAAGGTTAGGGAGATTTTGTAAAAACTACACCTAGCAACTGGTTTACCTATGCTATTATCCAAAGTCACAGAGTTACAGCTATAGATGCAACTCTGTGATATTATATAAGATATGAAAAATTATGAGCATGGGGAGCTTGCGAAGGAAGTACTGATGGGTCTTGCGAGTGCGGGTCTTCTTGTTGCCTGTGTTGCTATGCCCGGACTTACTAAGGTCATACCGCTTTTTAACACAAGGAACACTCAGGAGCGTTCTCGCATAAATAGGACATTAAAAAATCTTCAGGAAAGGAAACTAGTAAAAATTTACCAGAAAGGGGCTATAGACGTTATAGAAATCACTAACGCAGGTAAGAGGAGAGTTCTTCAATACAATCTTGATGACATGAAATTGAAGGTTCCTAAAAAATGGGATGGATGGTGGCGGATTGTAATGTTCGACATACCTCAGTCAAAAAAGAAGGCTCGTGATGCTGTAAGCCGAAAAATAAAAGAACTTGGGCTGTATCCAATCCAAAAATCTGTTTTTGTAGCCCCATATCTCTGTAAAAATGAAATTGATTTTATTGGAGAATTCTTTAATGTCCGCGATCACATTATATACGTCCAAGCAAAGGAGATTGAGGGGGTGCGCAAACTCAAACAGCACTTCAATATTTCTTGATATTATTTTTTAGTGCCCCTACACTCCATTATTTATCTCTACAGAGTCCAAGTCATGACTTGGACTCTGTAGTGCTAAATATTTTTATATTACGCGATATAGAAATTTTTCACCTGTTGACATGGCGCAAGGCATTGTATTCTAAGGAGGTTTTTTCTATACCCCCCACACCTATTTTGTCCTTGTAATATAAATGACGGAAAATATTAAAATGTGTATAAATCCATTATGCAAAAAATAGGTGTGGGGGTATACTATACTCATGCCAAAGTCCCTTTCGCTCGGTAATGGAAATATTCTTGTCTGCACTGACAAGCGCGCGCAGGTGCGTGACTTTTATTTTCCATATGTGGGACTTGAAAACCATGTGGGGGGACACTACACGCATCGTGTGGGAGTTTTTACAGACAACCAACTCAACTGGTTTGATCATCCAAACTGGGATATCCGAATAACAGCCTCAGACGAATCTCTCTCTGGAGACACTATTGCGAAAAATAGCGCACTCGGTGTAACGGTAAATTTTAATGACACGGTATATAATGAAAAAAATGTCTTCCTTCGTGAAATTTTGGTAACAAACGATTCTGATCATACGCGAACTATCAAGCTATTTTTTGGGCATGAATTTGAGATATATGAGTCGCATCGAGGGGACACCGCGTATTTCGACCCCATTAACCATGTGATGATTCACTACAATGGAAAGAGGGTATTTCTCGCAAACGGTTCATCTGAAAATGGTGGCTTTGATGACTTCACTGCAGGAATTTTTAATATAGAGGGGAAGGAAGGGAGCTTCAAAGACGCCGAGGATGGAGTGCTCTCAAAAAACCTTATTGAACATGGACCCTCAGACTCGGTGATTGGGTTTTACCTTGAGCTTGCCCCAAATGAATCTAAGAAAATTTATTATTGGATGGTGGCTGCGGAGTCAATCAAGGAAGCGCTCGTTCTCAATGCGTATGTACTAGAGAAAAAACCAGAACACTTAGTGAAGACATCGCACGACTACTGGCGTGCGTGGGTGAATAAATACAATTTTACTTTTTACGGTCTCAAAAAAAATGAGATATCACTTTTTAAGCGTTCGCTTCTTGTCATCCGTTCACATGCTGACAACAGAGGAGCCATCATTGCCTCGGCTGACTCGGATATGCTCCAAAACGGACGAGATACGTACAGCTACATGTGGCCACGCGACGGCGCATTTTCTGCAATGGCTTTTGATCTTGCGGGAAACTTTAATGTAGCAGAGCGTTTTTTTAATTTTTGTAATAATGTCATTACTGATGATGGGTATTTTATGCACAAGTATCGTCCCGATGAATCACTCGGTAGCTCGTGGCACCCATGGATGAGAAACGGGAAGATCGAGCTTCCTATCCAAGAAGACGAAACAGCGCTCATGCTTATTGCGCTCTGGAGACACTATGAGCAGTCTAAAGACCTGGAGTTTATTGAAAAAGTATTTGGAACACTGATAAAACAGGCTGCGGATTTTATGCTTTCCTACCGCGATCCAGAAACCCGTCTTCCACGCGCATCATATGACCTATGGGAGGAGAAGTTTGGTATTCACACCTTTACTGCGGGTGCGGTGTACCAGGCGCTTACTTGCGCTGCAAAATTCTCAAAGCTTTTGGGAAAGGAGAAGAGTGAGCAAAAATACGCAACCGGCGCTTTTGAAATACGTCAGGCAATGTTGAGTTATTTATACGACGAGGAACAGGGGATTTTTGTTAAGATGATAAATGTAACCGAAGGTGGTGTGATTACGTATGACCGCACCCTAGATATGTCAAGCATCTATGCGGCGTTTGCTTTTGGTGTTCTTGATGTTGACGATGCACGCCTTACCCGCGCCATCAAGCAGGTGGAGGAGCGACTTTTACTAAAAACATCCATTGGTGGAGTAGCGCGCTACGAGGGAGATGTTTATTTCCGTGACACGACCGGCGTACCGGGTAACCCGTGGATCATTACGTCACTGTGGCTCGCAGAATACTATATTGCCCGTGCAAAAAATGTTGCTGATTTTACTCCGGTACATACATGGCTTGCGTGGGCAACAAAATACGCCACCTCATCGGGACTTTTTCCTGAACAGCTTCACCCGTACAGTGGCGCACCTCTCTCCGCAACACCACTCACATGGAGTCACTCAGAGTACATTATCACTATCGTAAAATATCTTGACCGTCTCGAGGAGCTCGGCATTTGTCTAAAGTGTAACCCGATGTATCAAGAAAATTAATTGTCCTGCATAAATGAACACACGAACACCATTTCAAAACTATCAAACAAACCTTAAAAAGGCGGCGAAAATTCTTAATCTTAACGACAAGGAAATACACGCACTCGTCACTCCCGATAAAATTATTGAGAAGAAAATCAAAGTAAAAACAGCATCTGGTGAAAAGGAGTTTCTTGCGTATCGTGTACAGTTTAATAATGCGCGAGGTCCATACAAGGGTGGGATTCGTTTCCATCCAGAAGCTGATCTCGATGAAGTAAAAGCGCTTGCTGCTGCAATGGCTATTAAATGTGCTGTAGTGAACATTCCTCTTGGTGGGGCAAAGGGTGGCGTCCAATTTAACCCAAAGGATTTTTCAGAAAAAGAAATTGAGGAGGTTTCGCGTGCGTGGGCGCATGCTATGGTGGAAGACATCGGAAAGGATAAGGACATCCCTGCACCAGACATGTACACAACGCCACAGATAATGGCGTATATAATGGATGAGTTTGAAAAAAATACCGGACGAAGTGAGCCGGGGGTTATCACTGGAAAACCCATCACTCTTGGGGGAAGTCTGGGGCGAACACCTGCAACAGGTCAAGGTGGGGTGTATGTTCTTGAAAAACTTTTAGAGACTGCAAATATTGCTAAGAACCCCCTGAAAGTTGCTATACAGGGATTTGGAAACACCGGCTATCATATTGCAAGAATTCTGCATGCTCTGGGGTATTCAATAGTCGCAGTGTCTGATAGTAAAGGTGGCATCTATAATGTAAACGGTTTTGATCCGGAGAAAATTTTTGCTACTAAAGTGGAGCAAGGCTCAGTCGAAAGTGCTGCTGAAGAAGTCGATTCTAGTCTAAAAATAATTACGAACGAGGAACTACTTGAATGTGAATGCGATGTCCTAATTCCTGCAGCGCTAGACGGAGCTATTCATAAAAGTAATGCGGAAAAAATAAAAGCTCAAATTATCCTTGAAATAGCAAACGGCCCCACGACGCCTGAGGCCGATGAAATATTATTCAAGCGTGGAATCACGGTGGTTCCAGACGTGTTGGCAAATGCGGGTGGAGTGACTGTAAGCTACTTTGAGTGGGTGCAAAACGGTATGAATTTTTATTGGACAGAAAAGGAGGTTCTAGAGAAGTTGAAACCCATAATGCAGGGTGCGTTCACTGAAGTTTGGGCCCGTGCAAAAAAACACAGCATTTCTCTCCGCGACGCAGCATTTCTCATTGGTGTGGAACGTATTCTTGAGGCCATGCGCGCAAGAGGACGTATTTAATACTTTGAATTACTAAACTCCAATTCCCCGTCTTTGCGAGTAGGTACTCCTGCGAAGCAATCCAGAGTTCATCACATATAATCCTAGATTGCTTCTGAAAGTCTTCGTCCAAAAGTCTGCGTCCAGAACGTGAATCTGCTAATTCAAAAGACGATACGAGAATACGGTATTTCGTAATTCAAGGTTAATATCTACTTTTGGTTTTTTGAGCTTCACCTGATAGAATAGAGGATATGTTTATTCTGTTTGATATTGGAGGTACAAAAATGCGGGTGGTTTCTGCAGACCGTAAAAAATTCCTAACTACTCCGGTGGTTGTTTCTACGCCGAAAAATTTTAATGAGGGCATTGATACACTCAAGCGTATCATTGAGAATCTTTCAAATGGTGAGCCCATCGATGCCATTGTAGGAGGTATTGCAGGTCCGCTCAATGAAGCAAAGACAGGGCTTTTGAAGAGTCCAAATCTAGGCGAGTGGGTCGGTCATGATCTAAAAAACTCCCTCGTAGAGGCATACAAAGTCCCAGTAGAGCTAGATAACGATGCGGCACTCGTAGGCCTCGGTGAGGCAAATTTTGGTGCCGGACGCGATAAAAAAATCGTCGTTTACATGACCATTAGTACTGGTGTGGGAGGTGCGCGCATCGTAGATGGTGAAATAGACAGAAATGCAATCGGCTTTGAACCCGGACACCAAATCATTGACCCCGACAACACACTATGCCCTACCTGTGAAGGGAACGATCTTGAGGCATATGTTTCTGGAACAGCCATTGAAAAACGTTTTGGCATGAAGCCATTTGAAATTCATGACGAGAAGGTGTGGGACGAACTTGCAAAATTTCTGGCGTATGGGCTCAACAACACAATTGTTCACTGGTCTCCAGATATTATTGTACTCGGTGGTTCAATGATGAAGGAGGTGGGGATCCCCGTAGAAGCTGTACGCAAGCATCTCGCCGATATTCTAAAAATATTTCCCACAGCACCACAGATTGAAAAAGCTGAACTCGATGATTTTGGTGGCCTTTATGGGGCACTATCAGTTGCCCGTGCGCATTATTTTTACTAAAAAATGGATGACACTTACCAACAATCCCTCGCACTTCATAAAAAGCATCGAGGGAAGATAGAGGTGACAAACAAGGTGCCTCTTACTACTCGCGCAGAACTTTCCCTCGCATACACTCCCGGAGTTGCTGAGATCTCGCGTGAGATAGGGCGGAATGCGAGCCTCGCTTACGAATACACAATAAAGGGCAACACCGTAGCTGTTGTTTCTGATGGTTCTGCTATCCTTGGTCTTGGTAATCTTGGAGCGCATGCAGCGATACCGGTGATGGAGGGCAAGGCAGCGATCTTTAGAGAGTTTGCGGGAATAGATGCATTTCCTATTTGCGTGAATACCCAGGATGTAGAGGAAATTATCGCTTTAGTAAAAAATATTGCGCCGGTTTTTGGTGCGGTAAATCTTGAGGACATTTCAGCGCCACGGTGTTTTGAAATAGAAGCTCGATTGCGTGCCGAGCTCCCTATACCCGTTATGCACGATGACCAACATGGCACCGCAGTGGTGGTGCTTGCGGGGCTCATCAATGCACTCAAACTTAGGGGGAGCAACAAAGAAGAAGTGCGAGTGGTTTTTTCTGGTGCTGGAGCAGCGGGCACAGCGATTACCAAAATTTTACTCGCATATGGATTTAAACATATCATTGTGTGTGATTCTGTCGGCGCCGTATTTGAAGGTCGTCCAGGATTGAACGACGAGAAACAGGCACTTGCAAAAATTACTAATATAGAAAGAAAGAGTGGTGCGCTCGCAGAGGTACTTCAGGGCGCAGATATTTTTATCGGTGTTTCAAAGGGAGGACTCTTGACTTCAGAGATGGTTCACACTATGGCAGACAAACCAATTATTTTTGCACTCGCAAATCCAATCCCTGAAATAATGCCAGACATTGCTATCGTAGCAGGAGCATTTGTGGTGGCGACAGGGCGTTCGGACTTTCCAAATCAGATAAATAATTCCCTTGCATACCCGGGCATTTTTAGAGGAGCGCTCGATAATCGCATCAGCCAATTTACCGAGGAAATGTTTATCAGAGCGGCAGAGTCGCTCGCAGGATATGTAAAGAGCCCCATGCCCGACCAAGTGCTACCGTCTATGTTTGATAAAGGGGTTGTTGAGGCTGTAAAAAATACAATTCATGATTAAGCCGATTTCTTTTAATATAGAAAAAAAGATGGCTGGACTTGGGAGAGCGGGTGTTTTGAGTACACCACACGGGGAGATTTTGACGCCTGCATTCGTGACTGTGGGGACCAAGGCTACGGTGAAAGCGCTCACTCCTGAAATGGTCGCAGATCTCGGCGCGCAGGTGGTGCTTGCAAACACCTATCATTTATATCTTGAGCCGGGGGATGATATTGTGCGTGAAGCAGGTGGATTTGGGAAATTTATGAACTGGCATGGACCCACCATGACGGATTCCGGTGGCTTTCAGGTTTTTTCTCTCGGTATGGCATTTGGTACGAAGGTGAGTAAGCTTGCGAAGGTAGGTGAGGTGATAGAGGGGGAAGTAATTGACAAGGGCGATGAGGCTGGAAAGCTTGCAAAGATTGACGAAGACGGTGTGACTTTTAAATCCTACAAGGATGGTAGCGAGCACCGCTTCACCCCCGAGCGCTCCATGGAGATACAGCACAACCTCGGAGCAGATATGTTTTTTGCTTTTGATGAGTGTACTTCTCCGGGAGCACCGTATAAATACCAAAGAGAAGCAATGGAGCGCACACACCGCTGGGCAATTCGTTCACTCTCGAGGCATCGCGAGCTGAACGCGCAGAAAGGCGCAGAATTTACGCGGAAGGACGCGGAAGGGGATTACGACAGTCTGCGTAGTTCCGCGTCCATTCCGCATAAATCCGCGTTGTTCGGGGTGGTGCAGGGCGGGCGGCATCAGGACCTCCGTGAGGAAAGTGCGCGTGTGCTGGGTGCAATGAATTTTGACGGGTATGGCATTGGTGGCTCTTTTGATAAAGATGACATGGGGACTGCGGTAGGGTGGGTGAATGCGATTTTGCCTGAAGATAAACCGCGTCACCTGCTCGGTATCGGTGAGCCAGAGGATTTGTTTGGCGCAGTAGAAAACGGCTGTGACCTCTTTGACTGTGTGGCACCAGCGAGGATGGGAAGGAACGGCACTCTACACACTCGTGATGGAAAAATAAATATAAACAATGCAAAGTTTATGCGTGAATTCACTCCGATAGATAGTGAGTGCGACTGCTACACCTGCAAAAACTACACTCGTGCATACGTAGCCCATCTTTTCCGCTCAAACGAAATGCTCGCAGGGACTCTCGGCTCCATTCACAACCTCCGATTCATCATCGCGCTCGTAGAAAAAATGCGCGAAGCGATTTTAGACGATACGTTTGATGAACTTAAAACAAATTTCTTAAATAGATATAAAAAATAAAAAAGGCGAATCAAATTGATTCGCCTCTAAGCCTTGCTATTTAATCATTTGTCTTCGTATTTCAATAAAAGATGCAGAGTCGTAAGATGCTGGTTCCTTGAGAAGTTTTTGCGCAAACACTCCTTCGTTTCGTACGATAATTAACGCCACTCCTGTTTTTTCTGGGAAATCTTTTAATGTTTTCCATTCAGACATAAATTCATCGCGCGAGTATTCTACATTTCCGCGCGAGGGATCTCCCAAAAGAACAGACTCTTTGTTTACTCCGCGTACTACAGTGAAGTGTCGCAGTTTTCCGATCTCAAGATACACAAGAACGGGGACAAAAGATATAAGTCGTTCAAGTTCTCCCAAAGTTAATACCTTTTTTGCCGTGGTATATCCGATTGACTGTGTGAGTTTCTCGAGCTCAAGGAGTGAAAGTCCGTTTCTCATGGATAGAGCAAGCTCTGCTTCGCTAGCATCATCCATATATTTTTTGAGAAGCGACTGTTCGTCAAATCGCTCATCACCGAAGTGTGTCCGCATGATAGTAAGAAGTGATGCAAGGCCACAGGAATTATCTAGACCTTGCTCCATTATTCCGCCAAAGCGCACTTCCTCCCATGTCCATGGCGCATCAGGTGATGCCCGAGTTGGACTTGAGAGAGTGAGTAAAACAAGAGCCAACGTCCATACTTTTTTCATCAAAACCTCCAGTAGGTGGTAACACCAATTGTTGATTGCGGTGTGTCAGTTGCAACTGCAAAGTTTGTAAGCACAACAACACCAAAGTCTGGTACTGTTTGATATGCAACCTTGAGACCTAGTGCCATGCTGTCTCGCGTTGCTCCCATTTTTGGATTAAGCACTGCAACACCCGACAGTTCACCACCAACCGAAAGAGCATGGTTGAGAAAAAAGCCAAGTCCCGCATTGTAGCCGAGACCATTGACATCGCTTTTCCAATCACGTTCCCACGTGAGACCTCCCGTTATAAACGCCGGACGTAAAACCTTGCTCCAGCTTGCACCCAGAGAAGTGTGAGTCTCCCTGCGAGAGAGCTCGTCTTTTCCCCAAGGAAGTGACACCGAGAGAATCCCCGTTGTACTTACCTCCTTCGTCGAAAGTATCTTCATGACTCGCACTGTTGGGTCACCTATACCGTAAAGCTCATTTCTTGCAAGTGCCTCGCTTGATGTTTCAACACGCTGTGATTGCGCAAGATACGGTACAGACACAGAAACTTCCATACCAGAACCAATACCACGACTTGCAAAAACTTGTGTCGAGAGAGTGCGAGCACTCTGCCGTAAACCAAATGTTTCTTTGTTGCTAGTTGTGTAGGCCACACCAACACCCATCTGCATTTCGCTCGGCTTGAGTGAAACTGTGTCGCCTTTACGATATAGGTCGTATACGCGCGCAAGTTTTTGGTCCATACCGAGTTCATCTTGATTGGTTACCGGGATTGCTTCTTCAGCAAGCGCAGAGGTTGTAACAATCAGTAAGGCGCATACAGCTATCAGCTTTACTTTCATTTATTTCTCCCATCTATATTTAAGAACAAAAAAGTAAACCACCAAGGTGATTCACTAACTTTCGCCATCATACCTTACCTTCCCCCCCCTGTCAATATTGATTTCAAAACTCGCTTCGTGTATATTTTATATCAGATACAGGTCATCGTGTCTGAAAAGCAGTTCCTTCAACTTAAATTAGGGAGTATACAGATGAAAAAAGTAACAGCTTTACTTTTGGCGGTGGTATTTGCTTGTACCACCTTGTTTACAACAGCGACCTACGCAAGCGAAGTTAACACTTCGCTTGCTGCAAATCCCACCGCAACCCTATCGGAAATTGATGCGATGCAACTCATGCCACTTTCGGATGAGAAAGCGGGGGAAGTTAGGGGAGAAAACTGGGTCGTGGTGATGGGGGTGTGGACACTTGTAAGTGTCACCTATATGTATTACAAATGGATCACAGATCCTCAGTGGGTGACAAGTAGTCCATCCTTGATTATTTTTGCAAGGGAGATAGGGTTGCCCGTTTAAACGGGATAATTAACAATGAGAGGGGTGGATTATATTATCTACCCCTCTTTTTTAATCAATTTTAAAATTATGGAAAAATCAAATATAGGTGACAACATTTTTTATGTGATAATGTTTATGTTGGCGTTACTTTTTTTATTCAATATAACTTTTTCTGTTTTTAATATTTTAATGAACAAACTTTATTTTGGTTTCAATAAAGTATCGCCAGAAATAGCATATTATGCTATTTCTTCCATTTTTTTATTTAATGTAGTTTTTTTACGCAAAATAAAGAATGCTCAATTTTGGAGAACTTTTTTTTATGCGGGTGTATTTATTTTGATTCTTAAAAATATAATGACGGTCTACTCTTATACAATATCTCACGAACTAGGAGCAGTTTATGCGCTACTTTTTGGAAACCTGATTTTCGGTCTGTTCTTGTACGCAAACTATCAGTATTCTTTTAAGCTCGATGATCAATCAAAGAATAAAGATAAGTAATCCTAACTCCCATTTTCACGCGTTTTTTAAAATGATAGAACCAAAACAAACACTAAAAAAACCTCCTGCTGAAAAATCGAGAGCATCTTTTATTTTATCTCTCTATTTAGCTGAGATTGTTGCAGCTATGGTTTTTTCTGTTTTCCTGATCTTATCGGGAAAGGATATTCTAACTTCTTTTTTAGTTATTGTTACTTTTTTTTCTCTTCTACTTCTTCCAATCATAATCTTCTTTTTACACAAAGGTCTGATAGAGATTTTGAAATATTTTAATGGAAGAAGTAAGGAGCAGTAGCATGCCTTTTTTAAGACATGCTACACAAAATATAAAATATGGAAAAAATAAAACATTTTTTACACGTTGTGAACGTCCAATTTTTTGCAGGGCTAAAAGATTTTGTTGTAACTAGTATTTTTGAATTGCTAATATTCGCATCGCTTGCACTTGTTGCTTTTTTCATTTTTGGATTTTAGTGTAACTTTGGTTTCGACCTGTTGACGACAATAAATAATTGTTAAGCAAATTATTATCAATAACCACTCTTTCGTGCTATATTGTCAACTCATGCCAGTATTTAACCTAAAATCAGCGTGGCCTCCTGCGGGGGATCAGCCAAAGGCGATCAAGGAGCTTTTGGGTGGGTTGAAAAAGGGGATGCGGGCGCAGACACTCCTCGGTGTGACGGGTTCGGGGAAAACATTTACCATGGCGAATATCATCGCCACTGTAGGCAAGCCCACTCTTGTCATCGCACACAACAAAACGCTTGCCGCTCAGCTCGCGCAGGAATACAAAGAGTTTTTCCCCAACAATGCGGTGCACTACTTTGTGTCATACTACGACTACTATCAGCCGGAGGCGTACATGCCGACGACCGACACATACATTGAGAAGGATGCGCAGATTAACGAAGAGATTGACCGCCTTCGCCACGCATCCACACAGGCGCTTCTCACAAGGAAAGACGTCATCATCGTGGCATCAGTTTCTTGTATTTATGGTTTGGGCTCGCCTGCAGAATATGAAAAAGAAAATATGAAACTTTTTGCTGGTCAAAAAATTGACCGCAAAAGCCTCATGATGAACCTCATCAACATTCATTTCACCCGCACAAACGCTGACCTCACGCCGGGAACATTTCGCTCCATTGGTGCGCTTATCGAGATAATGCCAGTGTCTGAGAAAATAGTTTGGAGCCTAACACTCGATGCAAGAGGGATACAATTAATTAATAAAGTTGATCCAGTATCACAAAGAATTACAGACACCCCAGAGTCCATTTTTGTTTTCCCAGCCAAGCACTTTATTACCAACGACAAGGAAAAGGCACGTGCGATGAAAGTCATTAAGACAGAGCTTGATGCCCAGCTCAAAAAGTTTGAGAAAGAAGGGAAGCTCCTTGAGGCAGAGCGTTTAAAGCGTCGCACCACCTACGACCTCGCCATGATCCGTGAGGTGGGATACTGTAGTGGTATAGAGAACTATTCACGGCCAATGTCAGGGCGACCGGCGGGTTCGGCACCCGATACTCTACTCTCGTACTTTCCCCGCACAAAGGACGGCAAGCCAGACTTCCTTACTGTCATAGACGAGTCGCACGTGACCATTCCGCAAATCGGTGGTATGTATGCAGGGGACCAGTCACGCAAAAAGACACTCGTTGAATTTGGTTTTCGCTTGCCGTCCGCAATGGACAACAGGCCCCTTCGCTCGGAGGAGTTCCATGAGCGTGTGGGTCAAATGATTTTCACATCAGCTACACCTTCTACCTACGAAAAGGAAAACAGCTCTCAGGTAGTAGAGCAGGTGATTCGCCCGACAGGCCTCATTGATCCTGAAATATCAATTCGTCCAATTCTAGAAAAAGGAGCATACAAGGCTAAAACCGCCAAAACTTCCATGGGCGGTTCGCCCGACCCGCAAAGCGAGTATAGGGGTCAAATTCAAGATTTCATTTCAGAAACAAAGAAAGCAGTACAAAAAGGCGGGCGTGTCATTGCTACTACTCTTACCAAAAAAATGGCGGAGGATCTTTCAGAGTATCTAAAAGGGGAGGGTATCAAAGCCGAGTATTTACATAGCGACATAAAAACGATTGAACGCATCCAGATTCTGACTGAATTCAGAAGGGGTACTTTTGACTGCATTGTTGGGGTGAACCTCCTCCGTGAGGGGCTCGACCTCCCAGAAGTGACGCTCATTGGTATTCTCGACGCAGACAAGGAGGGCTTTCTTCGCTCTGAGACAGCGCTTATTCAGATAATAGGTCGTGCTGCGCGTAACGTAGAAGGGCGCGTAATCCTCTATGCCGAAAATATAACTGGTTCCATCGAGCGCGCAGTCAAAGAAACAAGTCGTCGTCGTGCGATACAGGTTGCGTACAACAAAGAACACGGCATCACTCCAAAAACAATCATTAAACAAATCAAGGATATTACTGAGCATCTTGAAACTGACCATATGAAAGCGGTCAAGATGAACTTAAATATTGACTCTCAAATTTTCATAAAAGACCCTCAAAAACTTTTGAAGCTGAAGGAGAAGGAAATGAGCAAAGCAGTGAAGGAGCTCGACTTTGAAACCGCGGCGATACTTCGTGATGAGATAATTATGCTTAGGGAGCAGTTGGTAAAATAGGCAATTATCTGATACTGAATAAGTTCAAAAATGGTTCTACAACAATTAGTGTGGAAGATTTAACTCAGCTTTTAATGGCTAATTTACCTAAAATTTAAAAATCGTTGTTTTTAACTTTGAATTACGAAACTCTAGTTTTCCGTCTTTGCGAGTTGGTAATCCAACGTGGCAATCCAGAGTTTATCGAGCATAATCCTGGATTGCTTCGCTCTGCTCGCAAAGACGATGCTGGGATATTGCAGTTTCGTAATTCAAAGTTTTTAAAGTATATTTTGACAAATTTCTTATAAGAAGGAAGCCTTGTATGATCTGCGGGGTGTCTAGCGATGATTTGAGTTGGTTCTGACCTTTTTACAGCCTAACAGAGCCGTCTTTGTTAGTTATCCACCACACTAATTGTCGAAGAACCCAAAAAATTTGCCTTTTTTGTTCGCTTGTAGTAGGATGGGAAAACCATGTCACAAGACCAACTTATCAAACTCGCGTGCAAGACCTGCAAACGCGTAAACTACTGGACCCGCAAGAACAAGAAGCTTGTTGAGCGTAAAATTGAGCTCGACAAATACTGTAATTGGTGTAAGAAGCATACCGTACACAAGGAGGCAAAGAAGTAAGTAAAAATAGGGAGCAAAGTGACCATATTTTTCTTACCCAGCCCCTCTTGAGGGGCTGGGTTTTATTTTATGATATGCTAGGTGGTATGAAAGTTAATCACACAGGCCTCCGCACATGGATTGAGATAGATACAAAGGCGATTAGCACGAACTACCGTACTTTTCGAAAACTTGTTCCCAAAAATGTGAAAATAATGGGAGTGGTAAAGTCCAACGCATATGGGCATAACATAATTGAATTTTCCCGCGAACTTGAAAAACTTGGAGTGGACATGCTTGCTGTGGACTCACTTGTAGAGGCACTCTCTCTGCGAAAAGCAGGAATTAAGAAGAAAATTCTTGTGCTCGGGTACACGCTCCCCGAATTATTTTCAAAAACAGTTAGTACAAATATTCATCTCACGATCTCAAGTATTGAAGGACTCCGTGTTTTTCTAAAATCCTCTTACGCTAGGAAAATTCGCATTCATCTAAAAGTGGACACTGGGATGCATCGGCAGGGGTTTCTCTTTTCAGACAGCAGAAGGGTTTTTAAAATGTTGGAAGGCTCAAAAGCTAATGTTGTTGGCTTATATACACATTTTGCAGCGGCAAAAGATGCGCACGAACGAAAGTTTACGAAGGGTCAGATTGCAGAGTTTGAAAAATGGCGATTGTGTTTGTCGCAAGCAGGTTTTTCTTTGTTGACTCACGCAGGAGCAACAGGAGGAACAATTGCATTTCCAGAAGCGCATTTTGATATGACACGTATTGGTATCGGAATGTACGGAGTATGGCCATCTAGTGAGATAGAAGAGGCAAAGAAAAAAAGTTTATTACTAAAGCCCGTGCTCTCGTGGAAAACAATTATTTCAGAAGTGAAAGTAATTTCCGCGGGTGAAGGTGTTGGTTATGATTTGACTCACCGAGTAAAACAAACAACACGCATCGCTGTATGCCCCATAGGGTATTGGCACGGATATCCTAGGGCTCTCTCCAATAACTCCGGTGTCCTTGTACGAGGAAAGCGCGCAAAAGTTTTGGGGCGTATATCAATGGATATGATTGTGATTGATGTTACGGACATTCCGCGTGTAAAGGTCGGTGACAAGGTGGTGCTCATTGGCAAGTCTGGAAAAGAAGAAATAAAAGCCAGTGAGCTTGCCACCCTCGCAGACACGAGTGCGTACGAAATCCTTACGCGATTGAATCCATTGATTAAGCGGATATATCGATAATTCCATTTTTGAGTAAATTTTGATATACTCGGTTTCATTAGGGCCCATAGTTCAGTGGTAGAATATCGCACTCCAAACGCGCAGACCGAGGTTCGAGTCCTCGTGGGCCCGCAATAATAAAACAGGATACTCTCGCAGTATCCTGTTTTATTATTATTGCGTGGCCCACGAGGACTCGAAAGGCGGAAGCGGTATACAAGACGAACGAAGTGAGTGCTTGTCGCTGAGCCAGGGCCGGAAGTACTTAGTGCGCGCAATGTGTACTCACATGAGCACACTTAGTAACTTGGGGCAGAGTCCTCGAGGACTCGAAAAGCTTCTGCCATATTTTTGAGAATTTACTAGTTCGAAAAAATGGCAAAGCTGTACTGCGGCAGTAGGCCGAGAGACTCCTCGTGGGCCCGCAGGCGGGCACCCGTTGTAATCACTGGGTCGCCGAGGTGTGTCCGCGAGTACTTATTGGCGACGTAGAACGAGAGAAATGAGAAAAGACAATTTTCTTATTTCCGAGTCGAGGAGCTAATATTGTACCCAGTTATATGAGCAAAGCGAATTAGTAACTCGGGGACGCGTCCTCATGTTTTTGGCATCTGCATGCCTTGCGTCGAGGACTCGAACGCCGGAGCATTGTCAAGCAAGCTTGCGAGACTGCGAGGCGGTGCCCAGACCTAATCGAGTGACGACGAGATTAGAGTCGAGGGAGAGAAGCGTTAGCGTTCCTCGTGTGCCCGTATTAACCTCTTCACTTTATATGAACGATTTGTAATCACCCCATTCATCACTCGTCTTTAGTCTAGTGATCGACTGTGGTTTTTTAGTATAGTGGGGCTCGATTTCAATTACGCAATTTTAATAATTATTAATATCATGATTACTATAGTAAAAAAAGCTAGAGCGAAAGTGAAGAAGGTGATGTCAAAAGTTAAGAAGACAATAAAAAAAAGTGGCAATAAAGTAAAAAAGATAGCAAAAAAAACTGAAAGAAAGCCAGCAAAAAAGATTGGGAAAAAAACCACGAAGCGTAAGCAGGCAGTGAAAAAAGGGCCTCCGGAAATACGAAGGAGAAAAAGTAGTGGTGCACGAATTTCTAAAAAACGCCTTGAGCCCGAGAAAAATATCGAGCTAGACACAAATACAGACACCGAGACAAACATTAGTGCAAACACGAACACAGAGACAGAGACAAATACGGACACCGACATGGAGCCTGGTACAGAGGAGAAGGCTTAATGGGTTCTCTGGGGTGTTGAGCTCGTGTGGCGCAAAACTAATTGTTCAATTTTCTTTGTCTCATTTGGTTTAAACCATCTGATCTTTTCACTTTTCTTAAACCAAACTATTTGGCGTTTTGCGTATTGGCGGATTGCGATATCGAGAAGGTCGAGTAGCTCTTCTTTTGAAATTTTGTTTTGGAGAAACTCTGCGAGGAAGCGATATTCGAGGCCAAGGGAATCCATGCGTTTGTACGAGAGCCCTTGTGCGTGGAGGCGACGCGCCTCGGCGACCATGCCACGGCGCATGCGGGAGTGGAGGCGTGCGGTAATCCGCGCGTTGAGCTCATCTTGGGGCAAGGCGAGACCGATCCAGAGTGTGTCGTATTGTTCAATTGGTGTGGTCTGCGGAGGCACACTGCCAAGCGCTAATGCTATTTCAATAGCACGAATGAGACGGCGAGGATTTTTGGCGTCGATAGTTTTTGCGCGCGCAGGGTCGAGTTTGGAGAGTTTTTTGAAAAGTGTTTCGGTGGAAAGTTTTTCAAGCAAAGCGCGAAGCCTGCTATTAGGCGGTACTTCAGGAAATGTGGCAGTCGTGAGGAGTGCATCTACATAGAGCCCCGTTCCTCCGCAAATGATAGGGACCTTGCCACGTTTCAAAATATCCTGAATTGTACGTGATGCAAGCTTCTCGTACTGTACTACTGACATTTTTCTCTTTGGATTGGCTACATCGAGCAGGTGATGAGGGACACCACCCATTTCCTTTTTGGTGACTTTGCCTGTGCCAATATCGAGACCTACGTAGATCTGACGCGAGTCAGCTGAAACAACCTCTCCACCCACAAGACGCGCTATTTCAACCGCAAGGGCGCTTTTGCCAGATGCAGTGGGCCCAACTACTGCAATGACCTGGGGGTGGGTTCTGAAGGCTATTTTTGTTTTGTTGTTCACTCTGCTATATTACCTATATATAAAGTATTATCAAATTAACAATTATTACCATGAATCACAAAGATATGAATGAATGTTGCGGTGGCTGCGAAATTGACGAGCCAATTTTTGCAGAAATAGGGCACGTTATTCCAGATGCAGAGGTGGAAGCGTTCCATGATGAAGAAGTAAAAAAGATTAAACTTTCAGACTACCGTGGGAAGTGGCTTATTCTCTTTTTCTATCCTGCGGATTTTACATTTGTATGTCCAACGGAGCTTGAGGAAATGGCAGACAACTATGAGGCGATTCAGAAGCTCGGTGGAGAAGTGCTTTCGGTTTCTACCGACACAGTGTTTGTTCACAAAGCATGGCATGATACATCCGAAGCTATTAAAAAAATTAAATTTCCAATGCTTGCCGATACGCGTCACGAGCTCTGTCATGTGTTCGGCACGTACATTCCAGAAGAGGGCTTGTCGCTTCGTGGAACATTTGTCGTTGACCCAGATGGAGTGCTTCGTATCGTGGAGGTGAATGATAACAGTGTAGGAAGAAACGCAACAGAGCTTGTACGCAAGCTACAAGCTGCGAAGTTTGTCCGTGAGCACGGTGGCAATGTGTGTCCCGCAAGCTGGGAGCCGGGGGATGACACATTGAAGCCAGGGCTGGACTTGGTGGGGAAGATTTAAAACTAGTCGAAGGTCAAAAGTCTTAAAGTCAAAAAGGGGGCGCGACCAAGGGTCGCGCCCCCTTTAGAGTGTTAGTTGAACCGCGCCTTATTTCACGGATTTGTAATAGTAGATCTGGAAAACAATAATATAGGATACTAACGCTCCAACTGCCATTGGAATAATTAATACATAATCAAATATTGAAAAGCCGTAATATACCCAAAAAGAATAAGACACCGCAAGGAGTATGAAATACATAAAAGAAAGTCCCTCAGTACTCTTCCTAAGATAGTTTTTCCTAGCTTGTGAAGTCATACCGATTCCCGTAACAAGTAAAGAAAGTGCAATTGTAATGTAACCAATAGTCATAATTTTTGTGCCGGAGAGAGGACTCGAACCTCCACACCTTTCGATACACGATTTTGAGTCGTGCGCGTCTACCATTCCGCCACTCCGGCAGTGCAGATATAGTACCAGAAATAGCTTGAAAATCAATCAGATTATTTAATCACCTATTCTACCGATAGGTAGAATAGGTGATTAAATAATCTGATAAAAATAATTTGGTAGTTTTTTAGAGACAGGTGTATTGTATACCCCCACACCTACTTTTTATATATGGTAATTTTAGAAATAATTAGCCACATAAAAGTGTTGTCCCCACTAAACTCTCTGGGCAAAAATGAGCGTGAAGGGTATACTGTACTCATGAGCAAACTTAGAGTAGGGGTGATGCGCGGGGGGTTGGGGAGCGAGTATCATGTATCGCTTCGGACAGGGGGCAATGTTATCAATGCGCTTCCGCGTGACAAATATGAAGTGCATGATATTTTGATTACCAACGCAGGTGAGTGGCTTATTGATGGCAGACCAACTACCCCTGCGAAGCTTTTGCAACACGTGGATGTGGTTTTTAACGCGCTCCATGGGGAGTTTGGTGAGGACGGTAAGGTGCAAAAGATTTTAGAAATATTTGATATACCATACACTGGCTCCACAGCGCTTCCTTCAGCGATAGGCATGAACAAAGAGCTTGCGAAGAAGTATTTTTCTGCGGTGGGAATAAAAGTGCCAAAGGGTGTGGTGGTTTCGCGTGGGGAAGAGGTGAGTGAAGTCGTTGCACGTGTTGGACAAGAGATTCGCGCGCCGTATGTGGTAAAGCCACTCTCGGGGGGTTCGTCGGTAGGGCTTTCGCTTGCGCACAACGAGAAGGATTTGGTCGCGGGGATTGAAAAGGCCTTGACGTATTCTGAAAAAGCAATGGTGGAGGAGTATGTGAGTGGACGTGAGGTGACCCTTGGTGTGGTGGATTCGTCGGGCAGAGCTGGGTCATACGCCACACCCCCGCTTGAAATACTTTTGCCCGAGGGAACGCTTTTTGACTATGACCAAAAGTATAAAAATTTGTCACATCCTGTGGGTCCTGCACGCATGAGTGAGTCCGAACGTCGTGCACTCGAGGAAACAGCGCTACTTGCACATACGCATTTAGGCGCTCGGCATTATGCGCGGTATGATTTTATTATGACCGATGAGGGGCCGTACCTCCTTGAGGTCAATACTTTGCCGGGATTGACCGACACTTCGCTTCTCATTAAATCACTTGCATTAAAAGGGCTAGAGTTTCCTAATTTTGTTGAATACGTCCTTACCCTTGCATTACAGAAAAAATAAGGTAGAATAGCGTGAGTAGGTTTTAGTTAGTAGTTTTTAGGTTGTAGTGAACAGGTTTTGAATTTCCTAATAACTAATTGCTACAAACTATCACCTGTTTTCATGGGCCCGTAGCTCACTTGGCTAGAGCGCCGGTTTTGCACTCCGGAGGTAAGGAGTTCGACTCTCCTCGGGTCCACCGCAAGTGACAGCCTCGTATTTTTCGAGGGTGTCAAAGGGAGAAACCCAAGAGACAGCAAGGTCTTTTGGAGAAACACGCAAGTTCGAGGTTACGCTTTTTACTAAATCGCGCTTTTCGGCTGGATTTTCTAATTCATCCATATGCGCCATGCGTTTGAGGAGTTCGAGGAAATTTTGCACCTTGTGTGCAATAATTTCTTTTCCTGATTCAATATCGCGCATTTTTTCAGCATACCCTGCTTTTTCGAGCAGGAGCTTTGCCTTCTTTGCTTCATAGGTTTCTTTGTCTATCATGCGATCAATAAAAGCATCAGTAAGCACCTCCAGGCGGCTTTCTGTCTGGCTAATACTCAAACGAAGCGACTGAGCAATGGTTTCCCCATCCTTGATATATTTTTTCCCAAACTTTTTAAATTCTTCGTCGAAATTTACCAGGTCCTCAGATGTAAACTTAAATGTTCGTAGAGCCTTGAAAATCTTTTCTTCCAAGGCTTCTTCTCGGAATGAAGTAGTTGGGCAAGCTCCCGTATGGCAGCGGTAGTAGATAAATCCTTTCTGGCGCTCTGCTATGAGGCCATATCCGCAGGTCTCACAGCGAAACATTTTTTGGTAGGTATAAGAATGCTTAAGGCCGGTGATTTTTCGTTTGCCCCGAAGGAGTACTTGCACTCGATCAAAGAGGCTTTTTGGAATTAACGGCTCATGGTTTCCCTGAAAATGTTCGCCTGTTTTTTCGATGTTGATAAGACCGATATAAAATGGGTTGTTGAGCAGGGTTGAAATGCCGTTTCGAGAAACAATACCGCCATTACGATTTCGCAAGCCTAATCGTGTCAATTCCTTCTGGAGTGTTTCAAATGAATGTCTCTCTGTTGCATAGAGTTCAAATGCTTTACGCACAAGTGGTGCGACACTCGAGTTGAGCGTTTTCGGTTTTGCGGCACCGTTGTCGGTGTATCCAAGCGGAGCAGGGAGTGGATAATATCCCTGCTTAAGTCGTCCGTAAAATCCTTTACGCACCTCATCTCGCAAATTGCGAATATAGTCTGATGCGACGACCGCTTGGATATCTGCTGCAAGCCTGCCTCCACGAGAATTCATATCAAGACTTTCATGTGCAAAGTGCACCTCTATGCCACGGTCAATGAGTTCGCCTAAATCTGACCAGTCCCGCAGGTTGCGAGCGCTACGATCAATCTTGTGAATGATGACACCTATCGCTTTACCCTGATCAAGTGAAGCAAGCATTCTGTTGAAAATGGTACGCCCACGTTTTGCTGCCGTTTCTTTTTCTTCAAACCACTCCGAAATTACCAGACCTTGTCTTTGTGCATAGTGGCCTATAGCCTCACGTTGCTCTTGAAGAGAAGAACCGCGTTCCCCTTGCCGCACTGTTGAGACCCGAACGTACCCATAGTAAATTTTCATGATTGTCTATAGGTATATTCATTACATATCTACCGATTTAGTCAATGACCCATCTTCGGGAAGGGGGAACCGACCCTCCGCCTCAAAGCGTTGGTAGATGCGGTACATCACCTCCATAAATGTATTCAGATTTGCTTGAGCAATCTCTTTTTCTTTGATGGATGCCTTGGGCATGAGACGCTCAATCAAAGAAGAAAACTCCCGTTGTTCAGTATTTGGTTCCATGTACCCATTGTTGCTTGCGCGGGGGTAATAAAATAGAAGGGAGAGTTTGCCCAAACAGCACATTCTCACCACTTGGTGCTGCATCAAGCGCGCGCTACCGTAAGTGCATGACACCACAAAAAACACAAGAGGAAAAAGTAGAAAAACAAAAATCATTCGTGCATGAAGTGCCCACGGTTTCAAGAGTGCTCCCTGATGGAAGAATTGTTGAGCTTGTATATTTATCAGAAGAAAAAAGAACACGACTTGCCGTCTATGAAAACGGAGCCACCACCCTCGTGGATTCGCTTCCTGTTGACAGAGATACTGTCCTCGTACCTGTCTCTGCAAAAAACAATCTCATCAAACATCGTGCGGTGCTACTTCCCGGCAAGCCAGAAAACTTTGGGGATGGAGAAACACTCCGCCTTGAGATTGAAAGCTATCTCTACCGCTATGTTGACCTATCAGATTCATTCCGCGCACTTGCAGCGAGCTACAT
>JAUSES010000074.1 GCA_030649835.1 bacterium | reverse complement strand
CGAAGCTAAAAAGGCAGTATCCGATGTGCTCAAGGTGCCGATGATTGCCCTCGATGGTGATCAGTTGTCTTTTGAGGACTTAATTGGAAACGACTTCGAGCTTGCTAAACAAGATCATAAATTCGAGTTCCAAATCCATTACGATAATGACGGCAGAGCAATTATTGATATTCAGAAGGACGATGAGTGGATGCGTGGAGCCCAGATGTACTTGAAGTTACGGTACTCTGATAAAAACTACACCAAAAGTGAGCTGGTTCAGTGGCTTGATAAAAAGCTACGTTTTCCGTTACTCGAAAAGTCAGATAAAGTGAGCTTCCTCGATAAAGCCATCGAGTACCAGCTCAAAACCCGTACCTTGTCCGAGCTATCTGTAAATCGTTACGTGCTGGCTGATCGAATGAGTGAGTTTATTAATGGTGTTCTGGAAAAGTACGCAAAGGAGAAGTTTGATACGATTCTACAAAAGAAGAAAATCGGAGCGATGCCGTTTGAGGCTTTCCCAGCTACCATCACTCTTAAGCAAGCGGTGCCACAGGAATTCAATAGAAATTATTACGAGAAGATAGATAAGCTCAATGGTGAGGAGCTTGGTTTCGTACAGCGTCTTGATCTTGATACTCTCCCCAACATTAAGTATTGGGTTCGTAGCCGAGAGAAGGTTGATCCATTCTATATTCAGGGTTGGAAGCGTGGTAAGTTCTACCCTGATTTTATTGCGGTCACAAAGAAAGGTCAGATTATCGCTCTGGAGTGGAAAGGTGCGGATCGGATAAGCAATGAAGATACAGCTTATAAGATTGAGATTGGAGAGGTGTGGTCGAAGCTCGGTGGAGGAAAACTACACTTTTTCTTGGTGCATACCGGAAACGTTGAGGAGGTGTTAAAGGCAATAAAGGAACTGTAGATAATCCGGAGGATAGAATAAGCGAAATCGCCAGATGAAAAAGTTTATTGAAAAAATCAAACAATGGATACAAAAAACACTCCAATACATTAGATACGACTATCGATTAACATTTTGGCTGTATCTTAACAGGTGGAGGAAGTTTGTCGCGTTCCTGAATAGAAACTTTGACCGTATAAGACAAGGGTCTTTCATTCTCGTAGCTATTATTGTTGGCTATCTTGTACACCATTTTGGTGGTAACGCATTTACACAAGACATATTGAGTAATTATCTTGTGGCAGCTGGCGCAATGGCTGGTGGTACGATTGCCATTGTTTTTACAATATCAATTTTTTTGCTTCAAAACGCCTCCGACTTGTACTCATCGCAATACTTTGAGGTTTACATCCACGACTGGAGAGAAAAGTTTGTTTATTACTCTGTCATTCTAATCACCCTCGCTCTACTTGGGAGTGGGCTATACGTAGGGAGTTTATCCAGCATCTCGGAACAAGTATCATCAAATCTTGTTTTCTATTCTCTTATTGCCATAGGTCTTGTTTTTGCCCTTATTGATTGGCAGTACAAGAATGTTCGCCAAAAACTAAACCCATCAAATGCCATAGCTTTTTTGGAAAGTGAAGGTACTCGTTTTTTGAAGCGTGTACAGTACGATGCGAAAAAAATAGCAGGTATCATTCAGGCAAAAGATAATTCTGTTTCAGAGGGAATGGCACTTGCAAGTGCTTACAATCGGGCACTCCAGCCATTTATTACAAATCTTGATAGACAGTTGGAAAACTTGGTTGAAATATCAATGAAGCTTGGGGATAAGCAAGAAGTGGGAACAACCAAACGAGGTTTTACTGCAGTCTATACTCTTTTGACAAGATTTTTGGAGGCAAGGAAAACCTCGTCACTTATTCTGCCGTCTGGCACCGTGTTTCTTGCGGTAGAGAGCGATAGCCAAACTTTTTTATTGCGTAACTTTGAGCGACTAAATAAAGCAGGCGAGAAGTTTATCAAAGAGGATAAGGACGAGTTGGCAACTTATATTCTTGATATATATCGTGAACTTGCAAAGAAAACATTGGACATCACCTTCATCAGTCAAAGAAATGAAAATCCGATATTGGACCTCCTTGTTGGTAACCTAAACTACTTTATTGAAAATGGACAACGCGCAAAAAATCTAGAAGTTGTCTATCAGGGTCTACAGGTACTTGGTCATATTTCTGTTATGGCTACACAAAAAGGTCTCTCTCTGACTCTGCATGGGCTGATAGAAAAGATAATGAAAATTGCTGTATACGGTTTGTCTCAAAAGCAAACCATAGTGGTAGACCTTTGTTCAACAACATTCCTTCGTATCATCGGAGCTGTGTTTGTAAGCACCCATATAGATAGACGATTACACACCAAAGACGCACTGCGAAATATCGCTACTATTTCTAATTACATAAACACTTTTATCAATGCAGGATTGCTTCCCAATGACATCTCAACGCGTTTCAGTTTAAGTAAGGGCTACGATGAGTTTTACATTACTCTCGCATTGATAATGGAGAACTACTCAAAACTCACTGAAGACAGAGAAAAGAGCAGATATAGGAGTGACCTCGTTGATTTCTTCAATGAGTTCACTATGAGTTTGCGTACCCTGTCAGAGACAGTGAAAAGTTGTGACACTGTTCTTACCGATAGTATCGGTCGCCTTATTTTCAACGTAAACAATCTCATCGTTGACCTGATACAGGAAGCCCAATTTGCCAAAGAAAAGAAAGAACTTGAAAGCCAGTTGAGCTGGAACATTCATTTGCCTGCGTGGTTTGCTCATCACGCCGAAAAGTTTGATGGTGGTTCAAACCCTTTCAACACATTGACTGATAGCGTCGCTAAAACAGGCATCTTGGTTGCAGAGAGATTGGGAGATAAAAAGCTCCTACAAGCATCTATTGATAGTTTGTACTCACTTACAAAACACACTCTTGATAAAACAACGAGTGGTTATGGGTATGACGAACCTCGTGTATTAGAAAAAGCCTGCTACTTGGGCATTCTCGCTCTCAAAAAAGGTTGGAAAGAAATAGTTGCAGACATAAAAGTAAAAGTACTTGAGTTTGAGGCATTATATTTTGCAAAACATCTCACGAAATTACCCACAGGATTGCCAGCAGATTTTGACCCTCGCAATCACAACATCACGGGTCTACCACACCACGATCAGCTAGTTCGTGAGTTATGGAGATGGCGAGATGACTATGACCAAGAGAGTAGAAATAGCACGTTGCGTATACGGGATGATGCAGAAGCAATGATGTATCAAGTTATTGAGCCAATAGATATTGATAGATTTATTTTTGAGATATGGGGCGTGTTTTTAGCAGACAGTGAATTTGAAGCAGAGTTAAAAACCAAGGCTGAACAAAAAGACAATGAGAAAAAAGAGGAGCCCAAAATTTAAGATTGAGGTGGTTTATAAAGAATTACCGGACAAGAAGGACCGGGTACGTCGGCTTTGGGATTTACTGGTTTCTTTACCTAATTCAGAAAAATCAGACGGAGATAAGAAGTTAAGCAACAGATGATCTTGACTAAGTATGTAATCCTATTTTGAGAAGTGGTATAATATTATTAATCAATTTATAAATAATTAATCGCCAGCTATTTTATTGGATTAGAAGACAATAAAGCGACTGGTTCAATATGAATATGAAAATATTATATAAACTCAGTTCGTTTTTATTAGTTTTCTCCCTTGTAATCTTGCCGACCGCTCCGGCTTTTGCCCAGCTCGGCGATGTTACGCCTCCACCAGTTGAGGCTCCTGCTCCTGAACCAGCTCCCGCTCCCGTAGTCGAATCTGCGCCCGTGGTTGAACCTACGCCGGAAGCTGTCCCAGAAACTGAAGGACTAGAACCTGAAGTACAGACAACCACCGAAGTATCAACTCCAAGTAGTCAAACGGGACCTGAAGTTTCCGTGGGAACAGAATCAGGGGTTACGATCACTGACACCACCGCTCCAACAATCTCCAGTGTTGCTGATCTTTCACTTGGTCTCAATGAGGCCACAATTGTCTGGACAACAGACGAGCTTGCGACTTCTCGTCTTGAGTACGGTACAACTCAAAGCTACGGGCAAAATGCAACACTCGATGCAACTGCACTCCTCGCTCATACAGCTATAATTCTCAATCTCACCCCTAATACCACTTACTACTACTGTGTTCACGCTACTGATCTTGTGGGCAATACTCGAAATTCCTGCGGACATAGCTTTAGGACGGCAGCTCCATCGAGTGATGGCGGAGGTACTTCCGTAATTGTCGATACCACTCCACCAGATATTTCTGTTGTGACTGTCACTTCTATAAGCTCCGA
>JAUSES010000072.1 GCA_030649835.1 bacterium | reverse complement strand
TTGTCGCCGAGTCGGGGTCGCAACCTTCGTTGCGTAGCTTTAGCGGAGCAGAAGAGTTGTGGCCAAGTCCTTCCTCTCCCCTCTCCCGCCCACCATTTGAAAACTTGACGGATTTTCGACGAGGAGAGACGACAGTTTTCTCCATAGCAACCGTAAGGACTGTAAGAGTTAGACTTCTACAATCCAACAGAACCATAACTCTGTAAGAGTCTGACTCTTACAGAGTTATGATATAATTATTTTATGAGAAAAGAACCCTACACAGTCGGCTCATATGTCCATGTCATAAAACGTGGCACCCGTGGGTCATCTATTGTTCGTGATGATACAGATCGTTGGCGCTTTTTACTTATGTTGCGCCATCTTAACGATAGATATAAACCTGAAAATTGGATACGTCAGCTTATGGATAGAAAAATGGCAAACACTCTCGATCGCCCATCGGACTGGCCAGCTCCAAAAAAATTGGTGCGCATTCTCGCCTTTTGCCTGCTCGATAACCATTTTCACCTTCTTCTAAAAGAAATTGAGGAGGGAGGAATTTCAAAGTTCATGCAAAAATTGGGTACAAGTATGGCAAATCATTTTAATGAGAAATATAAAGAAAAAGGAGGTTTGTTCCAAAGCGCGTACCGAGGACGGACAATTGAAAGTGACGAGTATCTCCGTGCCGTCAGTGCTTATATTCAGGTAAAAAATGCATTCGAACTTTTTCCTGGAGGAACCGCTCTAGCCATGAAGGATTTTAACAAAGCCTATGCATGGGCAAGCGAATATCCTTACTCAAGTCTCGGAACCTACGCAGGAACATTAAAATCCCCGATTATCGAAAAAGACATTCTCGGTGAAATCTTTTCAGCAGGTGAATACAAGTCTTTCGCGAGAGATTTTATGCTTGGTCGACTTGCTATAAATAATGAAGATATTACTCTCGAATAATTTACTAGTATATTATTGGACTGTTGTAAGAGTCAGACTCCTACAGTAGGAGTCTGACTCTTACAGACCAAATCTTAAGTGGCTACTTGCCGGTGTTGTAGAGCTGTCTGATTTCCCCCGCCGACAGCGCTCGGTTGTAGATGCGGACGTCGTCGATGGAGCCCTTGAAATTATGAGTAGTAAAATAACTATCAAATTGTAAAGCACTTGCTGACTCTACATACGCACCAGCTCCTTTATTTGCACAATTTTTTAATGCACCATTCACATAAATACAGGTTTGGGTAGGATTAGAGACACCTACAACGTGATCCCATTGGTTTAAACGAAATGATACTCCAGCGTTTGCGTTGTCTATAGCATAATTATAGACAAAGAAATTTATCTCGGCAGCAAAAAGTTGGTATATCATCCAACCCGCAGAACCGCCTGTTACTTTGCCAACAGGTACGGAAGCATTCGCTGTTGCAGTTTGTTTTATCCATGCTGAAACTGAAAATGTATCTGATAAATTTACAGAAGCGCTATTTCCCGCATTCACAAAATCATCCACCCCATCAAAATTCGCTCCCTGCCCAATCTTCCCCGCTTTGTAGAAAGTGGAGGTGGCGATGGAGATGAGATTGCCGTTGTTGCCATTTCCACTGACATCTCTCGCCACGCCGTTTGCCATGTCTTTGCCGTCAAATGTCCAGTAGCTCACTAACCCTTGGGTTAGCGATCCCGAGCCTTGCGAGGGACTGACAGCGACCTTGGTCGCGGCTCCGATATTGTAGAGCTGTGTGATTTCTGTCGCCGACAGCGCACGGTTGTAAATGCGGACGTCGTCTATCATTCCTTTAACAAATGCCTGCATACTACCAGCGTTAAAAGCTCCAATGAAAACCCTAGATGTGTCTGTTAAGGCACTCCCAACTTCGACATTGAGTATTGACACCCTACCCGCATCTCCGTAAAAAGAACCCTTTGAGCCTCTACGCAACAGGCACATATGATGCCAAACATTGGCACTCAAAGTGATATTTCCCATTGACGTATTCATAATATACGACCCATATGATGTATTATTAGTAACAGCACGGAAAAATGTAAAACCTGCAGCGTAATTTTTATCAATAATTCTGTCATTGGCACCCGTTGCGTTGCTAGAACCTTTGAACCACGCGCAAGCGGTAAAATCTCCGAATTGGGTAGTGAGAGTAGTCGAGGCAAAATCATTTATCCCATCAAACCTCCCCGCCTGCCCGATCTTTCCTGCCGTGTAAAAGGTGGAAGTAGCGATGTTGATAAGGGCACCGTTATTACCATTGCCACTAACATCCGCTAATACACCGTTTTTCATGTCTTTACCGTCAAAGGTCCAGTAGCCTACGAGGCCCTTATTGAGACCTTGGCCTGAGGTGGCTTTTGGTGATACGGCTTGTTTGGTTGCGGCGCCTTCGTTATACAACCCTGTAATCTCCTTCACCGACAGCGCGCGGTTGTAGATGCGGACGTCGTCGATGGAGCCGTCCAAAAATTCCTGACTCACTACAGTTTGTCTATTTGAACCAATTTTGAAAACTGTAGGGGAGTTTACATCCCCAATAGTAGACATGCTGGCACTAGCAAAGGAAACTCCATCTTTATACAGTGTTTGATTTCCCGTTCTATTGTAGACAACTACGATATGATGCCATGAACTATCGCTTGTATACGAAGCGATTCCTAAGGATATATTTGTACCATCTGCGACAAAAAATCGTAATTGTTTATCGTTACCACGATAACCAATTACAATCCCAGCAGTTTTTTCTGCAGAATTAGATATAGCCCCGCCACCTTTGCTTAAAAAGGTGTTATATGTTTTTGTAGTTGGAAACTTTGCCCAAAAACTAACCGAAAAATTAGTTGCGGTGCCAAAATCCAGCCCTGTATTTGCTGTTGTACTGGCATAATCATCCACCCCATCAAACCTCGCCCCTTGTCCTATCTTTCCTGTCGTATAGAAGGTAGATGTGGCAATGTTGAAAAGGTTAGCGTTATTACCATTCCCACTAACATCCGCCGCCATGCCGTTTTTCATATCCTTGCCGTCGAATGTCCAGTAGCCGACGAGGCCGAGGGCGTTACCTTTGGGTGTCGTGATGGTGAAGGCGTGGGCAACAGGGACAGAGAGTGGAGAATAGAGAACGGAGATTAGAACAAAAAAACCCATTAGAAACCAGGCTCGCCTTGTGTGAGCCCTTTCTAACGGGGCAATCAAGGAATTTTCCACAATTTCTCTTTTCACAAAATAATTATAGCATAAATCTTTAATAAGGACGGTGTCGTAAGAGTCAGACTCCTACAGTTGTAGAAGCAAAATACAAAGGTTCGACCTTTGTATCAACTTTTAGTAGAGGACGAGGCTCAACCTCGTCTGACAAAAAAAGTTTTGCCTGAATATTTTGATACCCCGAAGAATTTTAAAGACAGTGTTACAGAATGGCTTAGCTACAACTCTGATTAAACCAAGGTCCAACCTTGTCGCCACGGCATAT
>JAUSES010000054.1 GCA_030649835.1 bacterium | reverse complement strand
CAGTTTCATCTCCAGTCTCCGATGCTTTAACGCCATAATACTCACTCTGACCCGCAACCCCGTATGACTCTTGAATTTGTTCGACATCCGTTTTCTCCTTCCTTGCCTCTTGTTCTTTTTCTTGAAGAACTTCGACTTTTTCCTGAAGTTCTGCAGTTTGTGATTGTTGAGCCGCCTGCTCTACATTCTGCGCAATTGCCAAAAGATCATCAAAGGAGGGGGCTGCCTCTTGACGATCAGGGGTTGTGGATTGAGCTTGTTCTATAGCTCCTGGGCCTCTTAATTCTTCCGGCGTTGGATTTTCTCTAGACATATGTTTGTAAATTAATTAATAAAAAATTCTTATGAAAAAATTTCTTTTGCCCTTCCAAAATATGGGTCGAGCCGATTTGTTTTCAGGTTCTTTGGCAGTTTGGAATTTTAGATTCGGAACCGCCCAGATTTTTTGCCCTCCCGACCCGAGCCCGCCGCAGGCGGGCGAGGACAGAATTCCGTTCGAGCTAATTTCAGAATACACCGCCAGTTGGGAAAATGCAAATTTGAAGAAGCAAGCTCGCGGCGCGAAACGCGCCGCTCGCATAGGATTTGAAAGGGCTTTTTTGGCGAAAAGGAAAAGGATTTATCAATGAAGGGCAAAAGAAATTTTTTCATCAATTTTTTAACTACAAAACAATGAAATACATAATTTACGCTAGGAAAAGCACGGAAAGTGAAGAACGACAAGTTAGAAGCATTGAATCCCAGATTTCGGAGTTGCGAGAATTTGCCGCCAAAGAAAAACTTGAAATTGTTGCCTCGCTTTGCGAGGCCCAGACTGCCAAAGAACCTGGGCGAATGAAATTCGCCGAAATGTTGTCATTTTTAGAATCAGGGAAAGCAGATGGAATACTATCTTGGAATCCGGATCGTCTCGCCAGAAATTCCATAGACGGAGGACAAATTATTTATCTACTGGACACAGGAAAGATTAAAGACCTCAAGTTTCCAACTCACTGGTTTGAGAATACACCACAAGGGAAATTTATGCTGAACATTGCCTTTGGGCAAAGCAAGTATTACGTGGATAATCTTTCCGAGAATATTAAACGTGGACATAGAGCAAAACTTCGCAAAGGTATTTGGCCTAGCTTTGCCCCACTTGGTTATGCGAATAATCATAAGACACGAGATGTAGATGTTGATACGGAAAAAGCTCCGCTAGTCCGCAAAGGTTTTGAACTTTACTCTACTGGGAAGTATACACTCAAACAAATTGCGAAAGCGTTGAAAGACCTCGGACTGCGGAGCTACAAAGGCAATGTTCTGGCAGTTTCCTGTGTCCAGAGAATTTTGAAAAGCACTTTTTACTATGGAATTTTCGAATTCAATGGCGAGACCTATCAGGGTTCGCACGAGCCGTTAATTTCAAAGAAACTTTTTGATGAGTGCCAGGAAGTAATGAAAGATCGCGGACATATCATGACCAGAAAATCAGAAAACCTTTTTCCATTTCGCGGACTACTCACGTGTGGAGAATGCAAATGTGCGATTACTGCCGAAATACAAAAAGGACACAACTATTATCGTTGCACCAAGAAACGCGAAATGTGTTCTCAAAAATATGTCCGCGAAGAATTACTAACCGAGCAAGTGAAAAGTTTTCTTCAAAAAGTTTCTTTGCCGAGCCAAGACACTGAAAAAGTTTTGCGCGAACTAGATAAAGACGAGCAGAAAGCAAGAGAGGATAGCAAAGTTTTCGTAAAAAATCTCAAAAGTGAGTTAGCAGACGTTGAGATAAAACTCGACAAATTGCTTTCTGCTTATCTCGATGAAGTAATCACGTCGGAAGAATATGCCGCGCAAAAACAAAAAATGCTCGACAATAGAGTAGAGCTAAAAGAAAAAGTCCATGAAATTGAAGACAAAGGTGTGTCCTGGCTCGAACCGGCTCGTGCATGGGTTAAATCCTTGAATCAAGCGGATATACTGCTTTCGTCTGGGGACAAGTCAGAAATGACAACATTTCTAAAACAAATCGGCTCGAACCATATTTTGATTGATAAATCCTTTTCCTTTTCGCCAAAAAATCCCTTTCAAATTCTATGCGAGCGGCGCGTTTCGCGCCGCGAGCTGACCTCTGCAAATTTGCATTTTCCCAACTGGCGGAGGGGGTGAGATTCGAACTCACGAGTCCCTTTCGGGACGCCGCATTTCAAGTGCGGTGGAATAAACCACTATCCGACCCCTCCCTTTTTAATCAAAGTTACCGCCCGCAATTTTGTAAGCGTTAATTCCCTTGGAAACTTCACTAAGGAGAAATGCTCCTAAAACTTCATAAGCCAGGAACCGCACGGAAGGAGATACTTCCCGGTGTGCAAAAAACCCTATCAGGAGCATGCTTAGAAGAGAGATTCACCATACATAAACAAACAATTCTCCCGGTTTGATGCCCATTTTTACACCGGTCCAGCGCGACGTTTCCTTGTGAACAATGTAGACGCCCAACAGAATAATGTAGCTTGTCACCATCGCTTCCGAGAGTTTGTATTTCGATAAAAAATCCATCCAGCTTAATATAAGCAGGATCCCTGTCCAAACCAAAAGGAACTTGAAAAGGAGTTCTTTTACCGAGGATAATTCAGTTCTATAGCGCTTGGCTATTGTTTGATTATCCATGCCTTTACTTTAGCATTTTCGGAGGTATTTCACCAATTAGCGGAATGGGCTTTGATAAGATGAGCCGCAGCACCATTCTTGTCAATAGTAATACTGCTAATATATTTAAGATTGGCATCTGTAACGATGACCCTATGTATTTTAGAGCGTAGAATAAATCTCATATTAAAAACAACTTCCTGACTTGCAAGTCACTCGAGCTAAGTACCTGTGGATAACACAAACATTATTTAAATGATATTATGTTTATATTAATATAAAAGACATTTTGAATAAAATACACAAAAAACTAGTGGAGTCGTGGGGTTGGTACGCGCGGTATCACCAGCATGAGCATCACCAAAAGTATCTGTGGGTGGTGTTGGGAATGTTTAGTTTGATGATCGTTTCGGTTTTCTTGGCCGTTACCATTAAGGATTGGGTTTTGTTTGATTTTAACAACAGAAGTAGTGCTGCAGGTATTGTTTACTCAACGCCTCAATGGCAATCAACAAATGAACTATGGCCTCACAATTTGATTGGACCAAGCTATCAAATTCTGGAAGTTAATTTGTCATATAATACGCCCAAGAAGTTACTATCTCTAATAAACATTTCTCGTAAGCGTGGCTATGCTCCTCTTCTTGAGCCTATTGGTAAAGGTTTCCAGTTCCAGGCATTAGACAAAGATCAGAACGTTATTCAATCGCTGGAGTTCGTAATTCCCAACACCGTAGAAGGAGTGCCGCCGCCACTGACTGGAGAAAAAAAAGAGTACACAAGAATCGTGTTACCGCAGACCAATTTTTCTCTTACCCTTCCTTGGCATGCTCAAACTAGCGTTATTCGGATACTCAATCCTGATGGAAACACGATCCTTACTCAATCGACGGTTAATATACCAATCATAAATAACAAGTCTAATTTCCGTTCTAAGTGGGGTAACGATTTTTTTAGATCAAAAAAGAACAACTCGTCGTCATCGTTTCTGAATTCCATCACCAGTAGCGCTTTGGCTCAAGTGAACAACGGTGTTCTTGACATCACTTTTGTTGGAGATAATTACACCGTAGATCAACTTCCGCTGTTCCATAACGATGTCGATAGGTTTATTAGTCACTTTCTTACTTATGAACCTTTCAAAAGCCGTGCATCCCAAATCTTTTTCCATTATGTTGATAACACGGATGATTTGTATTGCAGGCACGATATCGGCGAATCACAGATCATTACCTGCGACGGTTTTCTGGCAACCCAGGCAGTCAATAATGCTGGAGCTCCTTACGATAAAGTCATCATCATTGTGAATGACAGTATCTATGGCGGTTCGACGGGAGAACTGGGTGGCACCGTATCGGTAGCTTATAACGGAACGAAGGGCCCAGCGGTATTCGTCCATGAATTCGGACATTTGTTGGGCAGGCTTTCAGATGAATATAACGCTGCAGGCGGTGACGGGAACTTATACAATACAGTTAATAATAATTGTTATAGCGGGCTACCTCCCGCAAGCGCATGGAGTAGCTATGTAGCACTTAATGACTATGCTGAAGGGTGCTGGTATTCAAACTATTACCGCTCGTCTCCTCAGAGCATTATGATTAGTACTAATGCCTGGTACTTCAATGTAATTTCACAAAACTTGCTGAATATAAAAATTGATTATTTTGCTGGTGCATTTGTTGATACTTTGCTTCCAGTAAGCTCTATCACTTCCCCCGCAGATGGGGCAATAGTTTCCGGCACAGTAACGATTACCGTTTCTCTTTCGGATGATAATGGCATTGCCAGAGCAGCACTGTGGAAAGATGGGGTATTGTTCCAAACCTCATATGTTGCGCCGTTTGACTTTTCCTGGTCTACCACGCAGGAAAACGATGGTTTGCATACTCTGCAAGTTAAGGCTTATGACGTCAATAATAACGAAGGGGCATCGCCGGTGATAACAGTTACGGTTGATAACACACCCCCGACCGCTCCAACTGGTCTTACTGCTTCTGCTCCCAGCTCTTCAACAGTAAATCTGTCGTGGACTGCCTCAATTGACAGTGTCGGCGTATCGGGATACAAGATTTACCGCAATAGTATCCAAATTGCTACTACATCAGCTACCACGTACTCCGACGCGACGGTAACCGCAGAAACGACATACAGCTACACTGTTCGAGCATATGATGTTGCTGGCAATACATCTGTTGCTTCGAACACGGCTACCGTTACAACACCGCAACCACCTTTACCTCCTGTTGATACTATACCTCCCGCTGTTTCCGTTACTAATCCAGCGAACGGGTCAACGGTTCCGCGCAACAATACTGTTACTATTACCGCTTCAGCTTCCGACGATAAGGGAGTAACAAAAGTTGAATTCTATGTTAATAGTCTTCTTCATTGCACCGATATCGCTTCACCGTATTCATGCGCCTGGAACGTTCCTGGTGCTAAAAATAGAACATACAAGATCCAAGCAAAAGCGTATGATGCGGCAGGAAATATCAAGTTATCGAGTATTATTAGTGTAACGGCAAAGTAATTTTTCCTCCCCTGCTGTTCATCAAAAGAGAAATAATTGGCTCGAACTTTATGCTGAATTCAAAACGGCTGGCGAGTCCGCATAGTGGGCGAGCCAACTGCTTCATTTCCTAACTGGCGGTGTCGTGAGGGACAATTGGAAAACCATTATCTGTGATAAGTGGAATCGAATCATTCAATGGTTATTGAGGGTTTTTGAGGATAATTCAATGGAATTCGACTTTTCCTGTATAGCCGTCTCTTGGGATTTGAATTTGGTTAACGTTTT
>JAUSES010000053.1 GCA_030649835.1 bacterium | reverse complement strand
TGACACTCCACAACCGAAAAATTCCGGAAACATCACATTGCCACTTCCACCGGGGGCTATACCGCCATTATGGAATACCATATACACGACATACTCAGCGTTAAAGTACTTACTCAACGTTGGTGCATTAATCTTCTTGACCACCTTATCTGTCTTTTTTGCTGTCATCGTTCTTTTAAATAAATCCATTAATGTGTCAAGTGTACACCCAGAAAGCTTAATTGTCAAGCTCGGGCAACTCCAAAAGGTCAGCCAACGTCATGTTTTCATAGATGTCAATAGATAAAGTTCTTGGAGAGGTTTTCATTGAGTATTTTTTTAAGTCCCATACGCCTATGTCAACCACCTTTCCATTTGGCTTACTTGGACACTCCTCTAGACACTTGTATTTTGACCCTGGTGCGAAGTCATCTTGCTGATACTTCTTCAAGACTTTCCAAACGTAACCAGCAAAAGGCCCGAACCCCGTCCACACCTCATATGGATCACTCTTCGGCCTCAACTTCGCAAACTCATTTTTTTCTTTCATATTTGTTATTTAATATAAGTCTTCTGAATAAAGGTCTCCATAGAGATACGCTTGTCCACCAACCATATCAAGTCTGGACTTTATCCCTGCTGCTTTTTGTATTCTACATCCCTCTAGTCGAGTGACGTAACGATTAAGAGAAGTGACAAAGCCGTGTTCATCTCCGCCAGTTTTGATTCCTTTGTACTTTAGAATTCTGTTGTAGGTGGCGATACAGTCAGCATGTCTATGGCCACGTATAACATAACCATCTGGCATTTTAATTGCAGCACAAATGACAATTTCCTTTGTTTCGTCCACGGGCTGTGGCATTACCTCTGCACAATTACAACTACTACTGTGACATCCGTCAAGATGTATTATTTCTGGTCTTTTCATGTTTTTATTTTGTTTGCAAGACTGTTCCTAAAACAATAAGCGTTAGTGCCATTAACAACATTCCAAAAATAAAGCCAACAAATAAATCACCTAAATCGTGTTTCATGTTTTTTATAATGACTAATTATATTCCACCCAATCAATACCAAGTTCCCCAGCCACGAGTCTTTCTATGTTCTCGGCAAAAACATGTTGCTTATGATATGGTGCCTCCATCATTGCGCCTGGGTCGTCTGACTTT
>JAUSES010000058.1 GCA_030649835.1 bacterium | reverse complement strand
CGTTAGAGACCCCGCCTGCCATCGCCTGACTGTCCAAAAGGACGATTAGGCAGTGGCGGGCAGGAGGAAACGCTTGAGTCTACTTTTTAGATAGCGCTTACCCATTCCCGATTTTAAATATATTTCTCTCGACCGAGCATCTTGTTCAACAAGACACGCTTCATAATAAATAATCTTCCACACTCCCTGACCTTTTGTCCACGTTGATCTCCCTTGGTTGTGTTCCCTCAAGCGTTTCCGTAAGTCTCCTGTACTTCCAGTATAGCATGTACCTTTGTCGTTCTGAATTATATATGTGTAGTACATAACTGAGCCCGCCCGCCATCACTTGAGCTCAACTTTGTGTTCTGGCGAAAGTGGGCAGGGGATCTCTAACGGGATTCATACAATCAAAAATCTAATCGATAAATCCATTTGTGAGGACCCATTGCGAGAAAAACGACCCTCTTATTTTCTAAAAATTTAAAAATGATACGGTAATTTTTATCTACACGGAAACTCCATACTTGTTTATTTCTAGGTTCAATTTTTTCCGTATTAAGTGAATTATAAAATGGATTCCCACAAAATAATTTTGTTTGTTTTATTGCCTTCTTTTTGATTATTTTGGGCAAATCACTAAAGAGGGCTTCAAATTCAGGAGTGGTGATAATCTCCATAAATATAGTTACATTAATTCCGCAAGAGACTTTATTTTTCTTACTTGCCCCTTACGAAATTGCGCTTCTGAGCGCGCAAGGCTCTTTAAAAAATCTGGATTAAACATACCAAAAATTCCTGCAACCTTCTCAAATTGTGCAGAATTAAACTCCACCAAAATTGTTTTCGGTTTTTTGCTAATTTTAAATTCTACTGCTGTTGTGCTCATACGTTTAATTATACCACTAAATCCCTTCTTTTCGCAAATCTTCAATGAGTTTTTCGGCGGTGCGGGAGAGTTTTGCGGGGGTTTTTACTTCGAGCTTAATGAGGAGATCACCGCGATGCTTGCCACTAAAGGGCACGCCTTTCTCTCGAACTCGCAAAACTTCACCTGAAGAAACGCCCTTAGGGATTTTTAGTTTTATTTCACCGTCTAGGGTCTGTATCGGGTACTCTGCACCAAGGAGGGCGTCGGTAAGCTTTACCTGCAGACCCATAATGAGGTTTGCACCTTCACGTTTGAAAAGCTTATGTTGTCCCACATGGATGCGCACGTACAAATCCCCTGCCTTACCGTTTAAAACCGCCTCACCTGCGCCTGCGAGACGTACCTGCTCGCCGTTTTGAATACCAGATGGCACACGTATGGTTATCGCTTCCTCTTTGCGAAGAACGCCACCGCCCTTACAAGTAGCGCATTTCTCTTCAGGAATTTTCCCTGCGCCGTGGCACGTTGTACACTCGCGCTCCTGTGCGAATGTGCCGAGGATTGTCCTCACATTTTCTTGCGTACGTCCCTTGCCCTTACACTGCGCACACTCCTTCATTTTTGCCCCGGGCTTAGCGCCTGTGCCACTACACGTATCACATGCGGATGTTTTAGTAATCCTCACCTTGTGCTCCACACCAAACACCGCCTCTGAAAAAGAGATCTCGAGGTCTACGGCTATGTCTCTGCCCCGACGTGCTTGTTCTCTGCGCCCACCTCCAAAAAAGTCGCCGAAGATGTCGTTCAGGTCCACGCCATCAAAACCTTGCGAGCTAAATCCTCCCTGAAACCCACCAAAGCCTCCTCCTCCTTGACCACCACCAAAACCCTGCCCCGGACCAGCAGAGCCGTAGGTATCGTACTCTGAGCGCTTCTTTTCATCAGAAAGTATTTGATACGCTTCACTCGCCTCTTTAAACTTTTTCTCATCCCCTCCTTTATCGGGATGATGTTTGTGAGCGAGTGTACGAAACGCCTTTTTTATTTCGTCCTGCGAGGCATTTTTTTCAACGCCGAGTGTTTTGTAGTAGTCTTTCATGGGTGGAATATGGAATTTTGAATTTTGAATGTGTACGAGTTCGTGTACACCATTGATTACCTCTCTTCTCTAAGGTGTGTTATAAACTAATAACTAAGAAGTGGGTGCTTCCTTGAAGCGAGGGAATTTAAGCAATCTGCAAGAAAATCTACTGTTTTGTACTTTGCTAAATCAGAAATATTTATCCACTTGTATTCATCGTGACTCCTTTGGTCAAGCACTATCTCACCGCCAGAATATTTTGCAAGAAATACCAGAGTAACAAATTGCTTGTTCTTTCCTGTATCAATGTTTGATTTTTGGAAAAAAAGACATGGCTCTTGAACATCAAGATTAGTTTCTTCCTTCGCTTCTCGGATAGCCCCAATCTGAGGATCTTCGCCGTCCTCCAGCGTTCCTCCGGGTATATCCCAATGTTCAGGAAGGAAATCGTCCGTACTGGCTCTTCTTGTAATAAGCACTTCATTTTTATCATTAAAAATGACAGTATGTACGATTAGTCCCTTGTTCATTTTTTTATTAATCTAATATCCTATTTGTTTTCTCCCTCTTTATACTCTGCATCATGCACTTTTTCGTCTGTAGTAGCGCCTGCTTCTCCCTCACCTCCTTCTGGCGCCTTTGTAGCCTCTGCGTTTTTCATCATCTCCTCCCCAATTTTAGAAAGCGCCTCAGACAAATCCGTTGATGCCTTTTTCATTGCCTCAACATCTGTTCCAGCACTTGCTGTTTTTGCGGTGGCAAGTTTCTCCTCGACGGCTGTTTTCGTTTCAGGTGATACTTTGTCGCCACTGTCACGGAGTGACTTCTCTGCCGTGTACACCATTTGCTCAAGAATATTTTTTGTCTCAGCACTGTCGCGCTTCTTTGCATCCTCCTCGGCATTCATCTCTGCCTCTTTGGTCATGCGCGCAATGTCATCCTTTGAAAGTCCTGAGCTTGCCTCGATACGAATGGACTGCTCCTTACCGGTAGTCTTTTCCTTAGCTTTTACCTGAAGGATGCCGTTTGCATCCACATCAAATGAGACTTCTACTTGTGGCACACCACGATGTGCGGGTGGGATCCCATCCAAAATAAAGCGTCCGAGAGACTTGTTGTCTGGTGCCATTGGGCGCTCTCCTTGCACCACGTGAATCTCCACTGAGGTTTGATTGTCTGATGCGGTGGAGAAAATTTGTGATCGAGACGCTGGAATAGTTGTGTTTTTTTCAATGAGTTTTGTTGCCACATTACCAAAGGTTTCGATACCAAGAGAAAGTGGAATAACATCAAGGAGAAGCACGTCCTTTACGTCGCCTTGCAGAATGCCCGCCTGAATAGCTGCACCAATAGCAACCACTTCGTCTGGGTTGATTGAGCGGTTCGGCTCCTTTCCAAAAAGCTCCTTCACCGCATTCACAATAGCAGGCATACGTGTCTGTCCACCCACCATAATAATTTCATTGATGTCCTCCTTCTTAAAAGGCGATGCAGCAAGTGCGCGCTTGGTGATCTCAATTGATTTCTCAATGTACTCACGAGCAAGGTCATCCAATGTAGCACGAGAAAGTTTGAGCAAAAGATGCTTTGGGCCATCGGCACCTGAGGTGATAAATGGAATATTTATCTCAGCCTCTGTAGTTGTAGAAAGCTCATGCTTTGCCTTCTCTGCAGCCTCCTTCAAACGCTGGAGCGCCATCACATCGGTAGAAACATCAATCCCTGACTCTTTTTTAAACTCGCTCGCTATATGCTTGATGATTTTTTGATCGATGTCTTCTCCTCCCATGTGCACGTCGCCGTCTGTGGACTTTACCTCAATCACATCTCCACCCACTTCAAGCACCGACACATCAAATGTACCGCCTCCGAAGTCGTACACGACAATCTTCTCATCCTTCTTTTTATTAAAACCATACGCGAGTGCAGCTGCGGTAGGCTCATTGATGATGCGCTTTACATCAAAACCGGCAATCTGCCCCGCATCTTTTGTTGCTTGACGCTGTGAGTCGTTGAAGTATGCAGGAACCGTGATAACGACCTCGGTTATTTTTTCACCAAGCTTTGCCTCTGCATCTGTCTTGAGCTTCTGCAAAACCATCGCCGAAATTTCCTCGGGGCGATATTGGCGGTCACCCATTTTTACGAGAACTCCCCCAGTTGGTGACTTTTCAATACCAAAGGGAGCTGTTTTTTTGTCGCGCTGAACACCCTCGTCCTCAAAGGTGTGCCCGATCATACGCTTAATACCAAAAAGTGTATTCTGTGGGTTTGTCACTGCCTGTCTTTTTGCCAAGAGTCCCACCAAGCGTTCACCACTTTTTGAGACTGCGACAATAGATGGAGTTGTACGTGCTCCTTCAATGTTCTCGACAATGCGAGGCTCGCCACCTTCAATGATAGCAACTGCACTATTTGTTGTACCCAAGTCAATTCCTAAAATTTTTGCCATATTTTTGATAGTTAATAGTTAAATAATAAATAGTTAATAGTTAAATGGTTTAAACTGAACAATTTTCAACTTTAATATTTTGATATTAATTATTGATTATTCCACGCTGTGCCCAAACGCTTTCACTTTCGCGGGACGAATCACTTTGCTGTGCAGACGATACCCTTTTTGAATGACTTCTGAAACCGTGCCTGCCTCCTTTTCTGATGGTGGTACCACTTCCTCTATTGCAACATGGTTTCGTGGGTCAATTAGTTCTCCTACTTTTCCTATTTCTGTAAGTCCGCGTGATTCTAAAACAGAATACATTTGTGCATAAATATATTCAACACCTTTCCTCCAGTTTGCATCCACCTTTTCCCACGCTTCCTTGTTTCCAAACGCCATTGCAAAACTATCTAAAACAGGAAGCATATCCTCTACGAGCCCTTCGGAAGCAAACTTTATCATCTCCCCTCTTCGCGTTTCCTCTTCCTTGCGTACATTTGCAAAATCCGCGCGCATCCTCTGCCATCCGTCCAAATACTCCTTTTTGTCCTTCTCGCAGACCTTGAGTTTCTCGCGGAGTTTCTTTAAGGCAAGCGCTGGGCTCTCCAAATCCTCCTCACTCTCAAATGACACGGGGTCAATATACGAAGCTTCGTCCTTTGTGTCAAGTGACTCATCGCGTGCACCCATATCCACTATTTTCTCCTCATTTTCTTCGTTTTCTCTGTGTATCATAGTATTGAACCCTCATCTTATCACATTAATGAGAAGGGGTAAAATTCGCGAAAGGAAAACCGCCCTAACGGCTCATTTCCGCCCATTTGAGCCGTTCACTACCAGCACTATTTCCAAAACAACTAGTTCGTCCCAACCTTAAGCTGTGCCTTGGTAAATACTTTATACTGATCCTCGTTTGCCCTGCGAGCCGCCTCAGTGATTATTTTCTTCTTTTCGTCAGACGAAGCACGCAACAAAAAGTCAGACAACCCAGCGTATTCTGGGGCACGTTTTAGTCTAAAAAGGCGTGTAATTGTTCTAATCATAGTATCTTTTCTAATTCCTCTTTAGTATACCTTTGTTTGAGATAATCGTCAATTTGCTTACTGCCTGCTTTGATTTCAATAATATCTTCTACCTCATGTGTCTCAAAATTCTTTTTTACTAAAAAGATTGCGACTCTCTCGTCAAAATTTCTTCGCACTTCACTTACAGTTTCTCTCGCATCAATGAAACGCTCTATGAACGCGTCCTTTGGGATATTACGACCTTCTACTATTTCCCGAGCTTGAGTAAATTTCCACGCGACTTCAGGTTTTTGGTAAACATAAAAGATGAACACTGCTCTACCCCTTGATAACGAACGATTAATGTTTCCCGCCGCTCTTTCATAGTTTGAAAATGTTCCATCAAGAAGAAATGTTTGTTTTTGTTTGAGAGCTACATCATGTGTACTATTTATTATCGCAGATATGGCACCCTGGAAAAGATATGAATTGGCGCCAGTGTAGCCAGGGAGATACCCACGTAATTCATCTCCGTCAATACGAATAACTCTGTGCTTTTTATTCTTTTCTAAAATCTCAAGGAGATTTTCTGAATACTCGGTCTTTCCTGCCCCTGGTGAACCTGCCATAAAAATAGATACGGGCGTTTCGTCTGGTATGTACTTTGATACATCTGTAAGCTCTGCCGTTATTCGTTTTTTATTTAGTCGAGCAAATTCTTCGGCTCGTTGCTTTGTTTCTATTTCTTCATCAGTCATATTGTTTTATATTTTACCATATGCTCATCACAAAAGACCTTTTTCAGAAAAATATTTCTTAAAATCAATAATTCCAATTCTCTTTCTCAATTCATCCTCAATATCTGGCTGTTTCTCGATCTCTTCTATTCTAATTTTGTCTTCCTTACTAAAAAGGTAATTATAGAGATTGCCAGCATCTATAAAAATATCGTCAGCAACCCCAACAGGTACCTCATCATAGTTCTTAATTTTTTTATCTCCATATACTTATCAATAACCATCTCATTAAACAAATACCCAACATCAAACAACCTTCTCCGCCTTGCCTTTGCTGCTACTAGTGTGCGAAACCCATAATCGTCCTTATATCGTCACACTGCACATTTTTCGCAGATCTGATGTGGTCTCCCATCTTTGTCATGGAAACCTCCCCCTATATTTACTATATTTTTCTCAAGACAAATAGCGCACGTAATCCCCGACAACTTATCCCAACTACGTTTCTGTGGCGAATGATAATATTTCAAAACAATATTAGGTAGAACTTTTTCCTTTGGAGTTTTACTATTTTCCTTTTTCATGTATTTCATTCTATCACAGACCCAACTTCATCAAAATTTTTAATTCTGATTTTATTCTTCAGTTTTTAGAATTTTAGAAAAGAGTACCTACCACAGAACTCGTTACAAAATTGACGGCAAATCACCAATCTTCTCAAATTTAAACTTGTCTAGTTTTTCATCCAATAAATCTTTTAATTCCATTGCCTTGTTAAATTCTTCCTCCAATTTTTTAAAATCATCGGTACTCCCCTCCACAAACATCATCAACTCGTGGTCAACAAACTCAACATCGTGTGTAAAACTACCATCTAGCAACTTTGTGAGTATGTCTGGAGTAAAAATCTCCAACGCTTCAGTTTCATATTTTCTGGGAGTTGACAAGAGGAACTGCTTTTCGAATTCTGAAGGCATAGGGAGATTTTCTCCAATACTTATGTTATAGGAATTATGTCTATTGTTTAAATAAATATGAGGGAAGGAGCCGTCAAACTTGAATGCAAAAACAGTGTACCAGTATGTTGTCTCACTTTTCCCTTCACCTACACTAAATTGGTAATGGAACATTCTAAATTCACTACCGTCAACATCTCCCTCTATAAGGTGGTAGATGCGTCTACCTTTCCCTTGTTGAAACATTATTCCTCTTTCTGTGAATTCATCTAGCTCTCCCTTGTATTGCCAGCAATTCTTCTCAGCAACTTGCTTCCAAAAGGAGTCTCTGGCTTTATTGGTCGCCGACATTATATAGAACATAGCACCAAAAAGTATCCAAAAATTTCCGAAAATAAAAAGTTCAACTATAGCGCCAACAACAAACCCCCAAAACCACCAGCTATTTTTAGCTTGCTTGCGAACGGAGCCCCAAACATCCGTAATTTCTGGTTTTATAATCTTGTAGGACAAGGTTAGTACAGTGTTAAATTCGTTACCGAGCTTGGTTTGCCCAAGCCTTCATTACGCCAGCAACCATACAGGCACTTATTTCTTCATTACTTTGAATCACCACACAGTTTGTCTTTATGTAATCTAGTATCATTTTAGACCCCAAACATTCTTTGGTTGAACTATTTTTGCAGTCTACAGCAAATTTGTCTTCCATATCTTTTATGGCTAGCGGTAATTTATCTTTTGCGTCTAAATCTATCGTGGCGGTTAATTGAGTACTAGATCCATCAGGACGAGAGGAATTCACCTCTCTTTCTATACTATTCATACTTCTTGTATACACTATGATGCGGCTTATTCCATCTATATTTTTTACCATCTTTGTTACTCCTTGCTTAAGTGTGTAGAGATCAACGCCATATTTATCCATTTCTGATTTGACTTGGCTGGTGACGGGATTCGCGATAACATTTGCTGGAACAGAAAAAGCCGTTACGGTGATTTTCTGTGCATCTACTCCATTGACAGAAAACTTAGCAGGATTTTCGACCCCTCCACCAATATCAATGTCGACAGAATAAAAACCTAAATCTGTTTTTATTTGATAATACGCCCATCCTAATCTTCCCAAAAGAGCAACGAGGAGAATTCCGATTACGATAAGAATAATTTTTTTCATTAAAATTTTGTGATTGCCTAATTTGTAAAGATGTTTCTATTATATCACCCCCCCCCTCGACTAATACTAGTTAAAAATCATCGTTAAAAGAAAAAGCGGGATTACTGAAGGCAATCCTGCTTTTTCTGTTTGTAAAATATTTCACTCTACCCAGAACGTTTAAATGTTGAGATGGCCCCGTTAGAGACAGGAGCCCCATGCGAATCTCGGGGGTCTCTAACGGGGTAAAATGCGAGGCGCGAAAAGGAAATCGACGGAGACATACATGGAGTATGTTGACTGAGATTTCCTGCATCGCTACGAAGCAATCGCTCAATATTTGAATGTTTTTAGCGCTTTGACCATTGTGGGGCCTTACGTGCTTTCTTGAGTCCAAACTTACGACGTTCTTTCATTCCTGGGTCACGCTTGAGGAAACCGAGTTTTTTGAGGCGCTTGCGAGTTTCTTCGTCAAACTTCACAATAGCGCGTGAAAGTCCATGACGCACAGCCTCTGCCTGTGAGTGGATACCTCCACCTACTACCTTTGCGGTAATGATAAATTTACCCGCTACCTTTGACTTTTCTATTGCCTCGGCAATAATATTTTGCATATCTGCTGTAGGAAAATACACTGGAACCTCCTTGTCGTTTATAGAAATAGACTCCTTTGAAGACTCGGTGATGCGTACACGGGCAGTAGAAGTCTTACGACGACCAACAGCCTCAATGTATTTGCCTGAAGTTGCCTTTGCTACAACAGCTTTTTCATCTGATGATTTTGCAGGTGCTTTCTTTACCGCTGGCTTTTTTACGGCTGTAGGTTTAATAGCTTTTTCTACGGTAGTATCTTTGGTGGTCATATTATTCGGTAATTTTTAAATTCTTCATTCTAACTTTATGCAAACGATTGCGAGGAATCATACGTGAAATAGCGCGGAGGAAAACTTCTGCGTAACCTTTTTTCTCAATAGTGTAACCAACCGTGCGCTCACGGAGTCCACCTGGGTAACCAGAGTATGTCTTTGAGTGCACTTGTCCCATTTTCGCAGGAGCGATTGTTGCCTTTGAAGCGTTCTCAACCACAACTTCAACCTCTGCAGCTAAATGCTTCTGAAATGCTACAGAATTTTTACCCATAAGAACACTCGCTGCCTCAGTGGCAACGCGTCCTACGGATTTTCCTTTTGCGTCAATTTTGTATGTCATGGTCATAATAATAATTAAACGAACTCAATTACAGCCATTTTTGCTGCATCTCCACCACGACGTGGAAGCTTCATGATACGTGTGTATCCCCCTGCGCGCTCTTTATAACGAGGAGCAATATCATCAATGAGCTTCTTTGCGCCAGTCTCTCCTGACACACCGCCAAGACGAGAAATGATGAGGCGACGTGATGAAAGATCTGCTTTTACACCTTTTGTCACCAATTTCTCTACAAATGGACGAAGCTCTTTTGCGCGCGCTTCTGTAGTCTCAATATGCTCAAGGTCAATGAGTGAGAGTGCGAGTGAACGGAGGAGCGCAAGGCGTCCAGCGTGATCGCGTCCAAATTTTCGAATTGATTTATGGTGTTTCATGGTTGATTTTCTTAGCGAGCGTAGCGAGATTTTGAAAATCTCCACCCGGTTAAATGCGATTTTTCAAATCGCGATTTCAAATTCCCTCTTAAAAACTCAGTAAGTGCCTGGCTAACAATATTTTGTGATTTTAACATAAAGTGTGTCATATTGCTAATTTGAAATCATTTAACTGGGTTCTCAAAAAATATATTCGCCTTGCTCATTATTTTTTGGAAAATTATTTCTCTGAAAGAATTATGTTCAAAACGTAACTAATCGCGGTAACGACAAGTGATCCCCAGAGGGCGGGAATAAACCCAGCAACCTCAAACCCTTTCACAAATGATCCAACCCACCAAAAAAGTAGTGCGTTTACAACAAAAGAAAAGAGTCCGAAGGTAATTAAAGTTATCGGAAACGCAATGAGCAAAATTAGTGGCCTTACTACGGTATTTAGAATGCCAAAAAACACAGCGACCATGAGTGCTGTACCAAAAGCAGATTGCTCAATAGAAATACCCGGCACAAACTGTGGGAGCGCCAAAATCACCAACGAAACGAGGATTAATTTTGCAATGAGTTTCATAATATTTTAATTGTAACCCATCACACGCCTCGGATACAAGGTGCAAGCATTTAGTTTTTTTGAGGCATACTCTTGCTACGGCAAAAGGAAGCTAGATGCTCGGAACGAAGTAGGCGAGGATGTGTGGTGAGTTATTATGCAACCGCGTTCGGCGCATTGCGCCCCTCGAGTGTCTCAATAATATTTGTTGCGACCATTTCTGCCATTTTTGTGCGCGTTTCCTCAGTTGCAGATGCGAGATGTGGATTAACTACTACATTTGGAATCTCCAGAAGCGCTTCATTAACTTTCGGCTCGAACTCAAACACATCAAGTGCTGCTCCGCGGATTGTTTTTTCTGCAAGGGCATTCACGAGCGCCGCCTCGTCCACCACTGACCCACGAGAAGTGTTTACCAGTATTGCACTTTTTTTCATCATAGAAAGTCGCCCTGCATTGATAAGGTGATGTGTGGTAGGAAGTAGTGGCACATGAATACTCACCACATCTGCTTCCCGGAGCACCTGTTCGTGCGTTGCATAATACTTTGCGTCGCAAACTGCCTCCAGAGCTTCATTTTTGTTCACATCACAGTAAATAACATTCATACCAAAACCACGATGGAGAATACCCGCCACTTCAGAGCCTATGCGCCCCGCACCCACAAGCCCCAGTGTTTTTCCTTTTATGTCGGTGCCTAGGAGTAGCAGGGGGTCCCAACCCACAAACTTTCCTTCGCGAATGTAACGGTCCCCTTCTGCAATGCGGGAAGCGAGCGTGAGGATGAGCGCCACGGTGTGCTCTGCAACGGTAGACGTGAGCACCTCAGGTGTATTGGTGACAACCATGCCCCGCGTATGCGCAGCAGAAACATCAATATTATTGAAACCTACAGCGTAATTTGCAATTATTTTTACCGAACCAGGCATCACTGAAATAACATCCGCATCAATAGTGTCGGTCAGAAGTGAAACCACTGCATCATAAGATTGCTCCGCGAGTGCAGTTTTCAATTCATCACGCGTGAGCACGCCATTTTTTTTACTCACCGTCACCTCATACCCCGCAGCTCTGAGCATCTCCTCCGCACGACTCGTAATCCGCCTCGTCATAAAAATTTGTTTGGTCATATTGATACCATAATAGCACAGCATTAAAAATAAAACAGTCATAAATGGGGCTCTCTATTTTTTTAAAACTTTGCCACCAACTGCTACGTATGATACTGTTGAGATGGGTTTTCTTTGCACAACTTACATAAAAAGGAGAAAGATCGATGGGCCAACTAAATTCTACACCTCGCATTGTCCTCACTGGCGGTCCTTGTGCTGGCAAGACAACGGCACTTAATTACTTAAGGGAAGCGTTACTCGACATTGGATACTATCCGATTATGGTTCCTGAAGCAGCTACGCTGCTTAATCAATGTGGGATAAACCCAAACGGTGGAATCTTTAACATGCTTTCATTCGAAAAGCTCGTTATTGAGCAAATGCTTGCTTTTGAGCAACTCGTCCAGAGCGCCCTACATCACGCTGCACATAAGAAACCTGTTGTTATTTATGACCGTGGTCTTATGGATATAAAAGCATATGTGGATAACACTGCGTTTGAAGCCCTACAGGAACAATACGGTATTGATACTGTGGATATGCGTGATAAATCCTATACTGCGATTTTTCATCTTCGTACTGCGGCACTGGGTGCAGAAGACTTCTACACCCAGATAAATAATCATGCGCGAGTCGAGACTCTTGAAGAAGCTCGTTTGCTCGATGAACGTACCCTTGAGGCGTGGATCGGCCACTCACACCTATCTATTATTGATAATTCAACAGACTTCAGTGGAAAGCTCCGCCGATTGTTTGGAGGAGTTTGTGCAGTTCTTGGAGTTCCCTCTCCACTCGAAATCGAGCGCAAGTTTCTCGTTAATAATTTCAACCGATCACAGTTCGCCTTGGTGGGTATTAATGTTTCGGAGGTGGAAATAGAACAATTCTACATTATCCCTCCACCCGACGAGAAAAAGGATGTAGTGGTCCGTTTCAGAAAGCGCACGCAATATGGCTCAAGCATATATTGGAAAACTCAAAAGGAGCATATAGAGTCGGGCACTAATATCGAGATCGAAAGTGAAGTTTCTCCAGATGAATATGAGTGGAGTAAGGCTTACAAAAACCCATCTACAGTATTCATAACAAAAAATCGTCTCTGTTTTGTTTACAAAAATCAATACTTTGAGCTGGATGTGTTTGATGGAACAAACAAAGGGTTATCTATTCTTGAGATCGAGTTGCTTGCCCGAGATCAAGAGGTATCATTACCTCCATTTCTTTACATTGGAGACGAAGTGACTGATGATAAGAATTTTTCGAATAGAGCTCTTGCTCAGATCCGCTGATTAAGCCCTCTTCATTACCCGCTGTTTGGCATTAAGCCGGCCAGCGGGTAATTTCTTGCGCTTTCATAAAAAAATTGGTATGGTTTGAGAATCAAGAGCCCGCCAGATGCGGGTTATTTTTTCCAAAATGGTCGAAACTTTTTTTAGCAGTATTCTCTATGTGTTTCTCTTTTTTTCACTTTATCTTGAGGTGTTTTTTCTTATTACTTTTTTTGAGGAGCGCGAAAAGATGAGTGTCGTTAAGCCCACGAACAAACTTTCCCACTACCCTTCTGCAACGATCATCGTCCCCTGTTGGAACGAGGAGAAGACAGTTTCAGGGACGATTGATTCATTGCTCGCGCTCAACTACCCTCAAAACAAATTAAACATTCTTATCGTTGACGACGGGTCCACCGACAACACATGGCACGTAATTCAAAAATTTATAAATACTCCGCAGGTGTCGCTTATCAAAAAAGAAAATGGTGGAAAGCACACTGCGGTCAATCTCGGCATTGAGGAGTCCACCTCTGAGCTCGTGGGGTGCCTCGATGCGGATTCATTTGTCGAGAAAGATGCACTCCTTGAAATAGCGCGAGCCTTCAACGAAGACAGTGCCATGATGGCTGCAACGCCGATGCTTGTCGTGCACCAACCAAAAAATGTTCTTCAAAAAATGCAGCAGACAGAATATCATGCGGGCGCATTCTTAAAACGCCTACTCTCCCCTCTTGATGCAATCTACGTTACGCCAGGGCCGTTTTCTATTTTCCGTCGCACCGTGTTTGAAAAAATCGGGCTTTACAAAGAGGCGCACAATACCGAGGACATGGAATTTGCGCTTCGCATGCAGAAGCACCACATGCGCATTAGAAACGTACACACCGCACAGGTACACACCACCACCCCAGACACTGTTTACAAACTCTATCGCCAGCGCCTCCGCTGGGCATATGGCATTATGAAGAACACGCTTGATTATCGCTTCATGCTCTTTGCGCGCGAGTATGGCCTCCTCGGCATGATCGCTCTCCCCCTTTCATTTTTTGGCGTGTTTGTTTTTCTCTACAACTTTGGATTTATTTTGTTCTATACAGTGCAAGCAGGTATCGCAAAAAGTGTAGAGGTCTCGGTGGCTGGACTCTCGGCACTTATTCCGCGTTTTGATACTTTTTATCTCAACACCGATTTTATGGCGCTTCTCGCGTATATACTTTTTGGTATTGGGCTGGTGATTATTTGGAACGGCATCAAGCTCGCCGAAGGGCGCTTTCGCCCGTCAATGAGCATTTTTTATTTTCTTGTTCTTTATGGATTTATTGCACCATTTTGGTTTATGCGCGCAGTTTTCAATGTCGCCCTTTCCAAAGGGACAAAATGGCGCTAATATAGATGGTAGCTACTAGCCATTAGGGTATAGCCACTAGTAAATACAAAATGCAATCCTATAAAGATCTGCTTGTCTGGCAAAAAAGCATAAGCTTAGTCACAGATATTTATCACATTACAGAAAAGTTCCCTAAAACCGAAGTTTTTGGTCTCACTAGTCAAATGCGTCGTGCGGCTGTTTCTATTCCCGCAAACATAGCAGAGGGGTACACGCGCAAACACAAAGCAGAGTATGTGCAATTTTTGAGAATTGCTTTTGCTTCAGGTGCCGAGCTTGAAACACATTTAATTATTGCGGCAAATCTAGGTTTTACTGATATGCATCGTATTGAAAAAACCAACAAACTTCTTGAAGAAATAATGAAGATGCTTAACAAGTTAATTTCTGTTCTAGTCGCTAAACCCTAGCCACTACTAACTACACCAACTATGCGAAAAACAATTGAATCAAAAAAATATCTTCTTGCTTGTGCGATAACCATAATCGTATTTTTTGGGGCGCTTCTCGTAAGCAACAAGCTTTCCGCGCAACGTGTGGCTGAGATTAAAGCTATTGAGAACAATATCTCTATGGACATTCTTGCATCAGAAACGCAGTTCGCGCTTCTCAAGGATTCCTCTTGTAAAGCAATTGATCACTCAACCGCATTCTCTGACGAGCTCAATACTCTTTCTCAAAAACTTTCATACATGGAGGACAACCTTGGCATTGATAATCCAGAAGTGATTAGTCTTAAAAAGTACTATTCCATTCTTCAGGTGAAAGACTATTTGCTCGTTAAACAGGTAAAGGAGAAGTGTGGTGCAAAGCCAATTACTATTATTTATTTCTATTCAAACAAAGACGATTGCGTGGAGTGTGCGCGAGAGGGGTTTGTGCTTACGAAGCTTCGCACCGAGTTCCCTGAGCTTCGCGTGTACTCTTTTGACTATAACCTTGATATCTCTGTCGTAAAAACAATGAAGTCAATTTACGGCGTAAGGAATACGCTCCCCGCCTTAAATATTTGGGAGGAAAACTACTACGGCTTTAAATCTGCTGAGGATATTGAGAAAATAATCCCTCAGCTGAAACGTATTCGCGCTGAACGTGAGCGAGCTGAGGCACTGAAAGTAGCGACAAGCACACGGAAATAACCAATGGGAACATTTGGGACAGGGGGAACAAAAAGAACAGGGATGCACAGGGGGAACAGCGAGTACGCACAAGGAACGCCCAGTCGCTACGCGACTGGGCGTTCCTTGTTTTTTTGTTCTCCCCGTTCTTCTCGTCCCAAATGTTCCCCTTGTGCTCCCCTTGCCCCTACGCTCCCTTCTCAATCAATTCCATAAACGCAAATATTTCTTTTGTGTATGTGGGAACAACCGAGTTGTTGTAGTGATGGAGAATTTCGGTAGTTGTCGCATCTTTGTAGTAACGCTCCGTGTTCGGATTGTTTCCCCCAAGATTATATGCGACGGTCTCAATAGCAGTATCAAAGTCCTTGAACTTTATCTTACATGAGCCCCAACCAAATGGGTTGTTGTAACAAGCGAACTTTCCTCCTGTTGATTCCTTAATCCCAATCGCGGGCAAAAGGCGCCAGTCAAGATTGTTTTCCTCCGCAACCTTCACAAGTTTTGCTCCATAGCCCTGAAGGGGCATGTTGCGCTTTGCAAAGTAAGCATCAATCTTTTGAGCACGTATAGCTTGTTCATCTGGAACAGAGATTTCTACCTGTGCCATGTTTTTAAAGGCAAAATTGGTATTGAACATCGCGAGTGGGCTGCCGGTCGTCAAAAATGGAATAAGCATCAAGCCACGCACGAATTGTATTGTTTGTTTTTTCATAAGAATAAGATAGCGGTGTGTGCTCCCGATTTTCCCAAGAGCGAAGCGATTGGTTGAAAATCGCAGTGCCCTAGATTTATCGTGGCCTCCGCCAACCTGTATAATTTCAATTCAAGCAAAATGCACCCTATCAAAGGGTGCATTTGAGCCTGACTGAAGATAACACAAGCGTATCATATCCAGTCTAAAAAGTCAATGGTTTTTCATCGGTTTATACAGTATTTTTAGTGGAGAATCACCAAAATATCCTTATCTGCCAACGTTTTTTAAACAATAGCCTTTACTTCCTGTCAAACCTGTTTTTTCGTTATTTTACCCCTTGCGCGCGAAACGTCGCCTCTCTTGGTGACCTTTATATCTCTTTTATCTCAATATCCAAAATACGGTTCCCTTCCCCAAAAAGGACCCTCCCTTGGAACTTTTTTCCAGAAAAAAAGAGGGGCATCCAGTGCGGATCGTCAGGCCACATCTTAGAGCTTATCCACTATCTTCCCCCTGTCTTTATACCCTTATTTTTGGCTACAAAACTTCGTCTCGCATTAGACATAATTCATTATGTCTAATGCTCCGACTTGTTTCTCACCTAAAAATAAGGGTTTATAGACTGGGTACCACGAGATAGTGGATAGGCTCTTAGAAAATGGGATTTCGTCGCGATGAAACCACTTTGGGATCATTTCCTCGCTCTCCGTCGGCTCGCCGACATACTCTTTTGCACGAAAAATGTGGACTTCGAGAATCTCGGGATTTCCCTCAAACTCAAAATCCATGAGCCCCACTTTCTCAAGGGTCGGGATCTCAATCCCGCCTCCTCACGAAACTCGCGACGTGCCCCTCCTCTATCGTTTCCCTTTTTCTACGTTCCCTCCAAATCCATTCCACTGCCCTGCGCCAAATCCGCGTTTTTTCTTTCCCAAAAGCACATGCGTATCTGTGTGAAGATGACAGAGCGTTAAAACTTTTTTCGTCATATAATTTTGTTCCTAAGTTCAAATATCTGCGTGTCGTAGCCGCTTTTCTCTTCATCATCTCGAGAGAGACCCAGTGATTCCGCCATCGTGAATAATTCTTCTCTGACTTTCTCTGGATCCGTATCATCGTGGACCATTTTTTCGATCTCAACGAAGCTTCCTAAGCCTTCAACCTCGTCAATGCAAAGCTCGCAATCTCCAAATTTTCCTTTTTGACGAGATTTCTTGATTTCCACTTGTGGCAGATAGCCCATAACAGAAAGGATGTTATGTATTGCCTCACCATCCTTTACTTCAGTTTCATATTCAATATTATCCGTCTCTCCGGTGCGTTCTTGTTTGAGATTAAACACCACCGTGCCTTTGGCATACCTTATTCGTACAGGTGTCCCCTCTTTTTTTGCCTTACGCCAGTCAGAATGATTCTCACCTTTCAAATATATAATATCACGCTGACTTGTATTCTTTGAGAGTACAATATTTTTCGCATTGAGCATCTCTCTCAATCCATCAAAATTTTTAACTCGTAGTTTTATTTCTATTTCTCGCATGGCTTTATATGTTTATTGATTTCTTAATTCCAAAAGTAATTTATCTACTTTTTCTTTGAGCTCTGCTTTTGTGCCTGTGTTTTGAATCACGTGATCTGCGAGCACAATTACGTCATCCACTTGTTGAGCATTAGCATTTCCATGACGTTCCGCTTCTTCCTGTGCTTTAAATTGCTCAAACGTGAGTCCATCTGCATCGCGACCTCTACCCTGTGCCCAGCTGAACCTTGTTTCTATCGGCGCTTCAATAGCAAAAAGTGTGTACGACGATCCAAATTTTTCCTTGAGCATATTTATTTCGCCCACACTGCGAAGCCCTGAAATAATGGTATCTCCAGAAACAACCTTCCACGCCTCCTCAATTAAATATCCAGGGCCACGCACGGCACGCTTTTCGTTCACAAAGTTATGCATGTGCGGTCGGTCAAGAGGAATTCCCTCCTTCCTCATTTCTGAGCGTAAAATATCGCTCGTTGAAATATGTGCAAAGCCCTTTGTTTCTAGGTGGCGAGCTACGGTATCTTTTCCCGATGATGGGTGCCCTGTAAGTCCGATGATAATCATAGTTATTCAAAATTTATTTCCCGTGGCATTTTTTAAATTTCTTGCCGGAGCCACAGGGACAGAGGTCGTTGCGACCCGTTTTGTCGGAGTGAATGGGTTCGGGTGCTTTCGCTTCGCTTTCTCCACCACCGATCTCAACAGCGTGTTTTACCACCTCACGGGCTTTTTCTTCTTCTTTTACAAATGCGCCTGCGCCGATTGCAGGAACAAGGCGGAGGATTTCTCCTTGCACCGACTCCTTCATTTCACGGAAATGTCGTAGGCCCTCTTTTTTGTATTCCACAAGCGGGTCACGCTGACCGTACGCGCGGAGGTTTACGGACGACTTCAAATACTCCATGGAGTCCAGATGCTCCATCCACATCATGTCCACCACCTGCAAAATGAGACGCTTCACAGCGTGATAAAATTCTTCTTCGCCGAGCGCTGAAACCTTGTCCTCAATTGTCCTCGTGAGGTCAGGATCTCCCGCAACAATTTCGGTGAGATAATTTTTTACCTCATCGACCTCACCCATGAGAATCCCCCTTCGCATACCGTACACATAGGCGCGTTGCTTGGTCATAACGTCATCGTAGGAAAGCACGTGCTTGCGCGAGTCAAAATGAAACCCTTCTATTTTTTCTTGCGCTGTTTCAAGTGAGCGCGAAATCATTTTGTTTTGAATAGCCTCATCCTCGGGAATGCCAAGCTTTCCCATCATGTTTTTAACCACGTCAGATGCAAAGACACGCATGAGACTGTCTTCCATTGATACAAAAAACTGCGTCTCGCCGGGATCTCCTTGGCGACCTGCGCGTCCACGAAGCTGGTTATCAATACGGCGCGCTTCATGACGCTCGGTGCCAAGCACAAAAAGTCCGCCGAGGGATTTAATCTCTTCATAGGATTCTTTTGTTGCGGGGTCACCGCCAAGCTTTATGTCCACTCCGCGCCCAGCCATGTTTGTCGCGATAACCACACTTCCCTTTTTGCCTGCCTGCGCAATTATTTCCCCCTCGCGCTCATGGTTTTTTGCATTCAACACTTCATGGGGCACCCCTTCACGTTTCAAGTACTCTGAAAGAAGCTCGTTTTTTTCAATAGAGACTGTTCCAATGAGCACGGGCTGACCTTTTGCGTTCAATTCTTTTACTTTGCGCGCAATCGCTTTAAATTTGCCATTCTCTGTTTGAAAAATGAGGTCGGTGCGGTCAATACGAGTAACAGGCTGATTGGTTGGTATAGACGAAACCTCAAGGCCGTACACCTTGTAAAATTCCTCACTTGAGGTCGCAGCTGTTCCTGCCATACCCGCGAGCTTGCCATAGAGGCGGAAATAGTTTTGGAAGGTGATAGACGCAAACGTGCGCGATTCCTGCTGTATTTTCACTCCCTCTTTTGCCTCAACGGCCTGATGGAGCCCCTCAGACCAGCGGCGGCCCGGCTGAAGACGGCCCGTAAACTCGTCTACAATAATAACCTCGTCTCCTTTTACCACGTATTCTTTGTCGCGAATAAAAAGTGCCTGCGCACGAACAGCGGTTTCGAGATGGTGCACATACTTTACCCCACGTTCTGTATAAATATTTTCCACGCCCAAAAGCTCCTCAGCCTTGTTGATCCCCTCCTCAGTGAGCTGAATAGCCTTGAGTTTTTCGTCTATCGTGTAGTGCTCGGGGGAATCTAATTTTGATGCAATCCCTGCAAACTGCGTATATAAACTTTCTGCGTCTCCTGACGGCGCAGAAATAATGAGTGGGGTGCGCGCCTCGTCTATTAAAATAGAGTCAATCTCGTCGACAATTGCATAGTGGTAGTCCCGCTGTGAAAGGTCATTTTTGCTATACGCAACATTGTCGCGCAAATAATCAAAACCAAACTCGTTGTTGGTTCCATAGGTAATGTCTGCGCGATACGCCTCCTGTTTGTTGCATGGACGCATAAATTCACTGATCACTTTAAACGAGCCGAGCTCATCGCGCTCTTGGTCAAGCTCTTGATGAGCTGGGTCGTAGAGGTACGATGCGCTGTGGTTGAGCACACCCACAGACATACCGAGGAAAGAATAAATCTGCCCCATCCATGTGGCGTCGCGACGCGATAGGTAGTCATTCACGGTGACAACGTGCACACCTTTTTCGGGGAGCGCGTTTAAATAAGCAGGAAGGGTTGCTACGAGTGTCTTTCCCTCTCCTGTCATCATCTCAGCAATCTTGCCCTCGTGGAGTGCGATACCACCCAAAAGCTGGACGTCGTAGTGACGCTGACCAAGTGTTCGGCGCGATGCCTCACGGACTACCGCAAAGGCCTCTGGCAAAATACTGTCTAAAAGCTCCCCTTTTCTGAGTCGAGCGCGAAACTCCTCTGTTTTTCCACGCAACAAATCGTCCGAAAGCGCCTGTAGTTCGGGCTCAAAACTGTTTATTTTTTTCACCAAGGGTGAATATTTGCTTGTTACACCACCTGCCCCAAAAAGGCTTTTAAGAAATGACATTTCTATACTTTAGCACAAAAAAGGGACACAAAATAGGGGCTACACTTCATAATTTATAAGGGTAATCTATGTTTTCTAGTACTTTAAAAGTATTGTTTACTCACTATCTATGATGGTGGTGTCTCTAGAGACAGCTCAGTGATGCGATACTATCCCCTTCTCGTAGCTTCATGATACGTACTCCCTGGGTGTCGCGGCCAAGTGTGGGAACGTCTTGCATGGTAATGCGGATCACCTGACTCTTTTTTGAAATAGCTACAAGCTCTGTAAATACTGGTGTGACTACCTTTGCAACCATGAGTTGACCGATTTTCGCAGTCACCTTTGCGGTCTTGATACCCGAGCCACCGCGCTTCTGCACTTTGTATTCCTTGATGGCAGTTTTCTTGCCGTAACCATTTTCACTCATGACCAAAAGCTCTGGCTTCTCTCCATCTTTTTTAACAACATCAGCACCAACAATAAAATCTCCTTTGCCAAGCTTCATACCACGCACCCCACCTGCAGTGCGCCCCATCTCGCGCGCGTCAGACTCCTTGAAACGAATAGCCTGCCCCTTTGCAGTGGTCAAAATAATATCATCACCTTTTTCGGTAAAGAGCGCTGCCAAAAGCTCGTCGTCTTTCTCAAGCTTAATAGCAATGATGCCCGTTTTGCGTACATCCTTAAAACTCTCTGCGGAACATTTTTTTATAGTACCTTGTTTTGTCGCCATAAAGAGCGCGAGGTTCGAATCCTTTGCGGACTTTGGCATCGAAAGAATGGACGTAACTTTTTCCTCACCCGAAAGCGATATGAAGTTCATAATAGACTTCCCTCTTGTTGCGCGCTTGCCCTCGGGAATGTCGTACATCTTTATCTGATATGCCTTACCTTTGTCAGAGAAAAAGAGCATGTCGCTGTGTGTTGTCGCAGACATAAAAAGCGTGATGAAGTCCTCCTCCTTTGTGTCCAAGTCCACAACTCCCACACCTCCACGATTTTGCTGGCGATAGTCTCCGGGGTTTGTGCGCTTGATGTATCCGCCTTTGGTATAGACGAGCATCGACTCCTCGTCAGGAATCATGTCCTCAAGGGAAATAGACCCCGCAGCGTGCTTGACCACTTTTGTCCTGCGCGCATCGCCGTACTTTTCCTTCATTTCTCCAAGCTCTTTTTTCACCACTGCCAAAATTTTCTTTGGACTTGCGAGAAGCTCTTTGCATGCTTTTATAAAATCCTGCTTTTCTTTGAGCTCGAGCTCCACGTTTTTGCGCTCAAGGCCGGCGAGCTTCTGAAGCTTCATTTCCAAAATAGCTGTTGCTTGTAGATCAGAAAACTTAAACTCCTTCATCAAGTTTGCGTGTGCGGTCGCCGTGTCCTTTGATGCGCGAATAAGCGAAATGACTTTATCAATATGGTCGAGCGCTTTTTTGAGACCGAGCAAAATGTGCTCACGCTCCTCTGCCTTGCGGAGGTCGTACTCGGTGCGACGACGGACAACAACCTGTCGGTGCCCAATAAAATTTGAAAGTACACCTTTGAGCGAGAGTGTTTGCGGTACGCCATCCACCAGCGCCACCATGTTGTAGTGGAAGGTGCTCTCAAGCTCAGTATGTTTGTATAAATAATTTAAAACTACTTGTGGGTATGCGCCGTTTTTGAGGTCAATCACTACACGAATGTCGCGCGTGGACTCATCGCGGAGACCCTTGATCCCCTCAAGCTTTTTCTCACGCACTAAGTCTGCAATCTTTACAATAAGATTTGCTTTGTTCACCCGAAATGGAAGCGACGTAATAATAATCTGATTGAGATTTTTCTCCTCAATAATTTCAGCCTCTCCACGACACACCACCCCGCCACGGCCCGTCGCATATGCATGCTTGATATCTTTTTCACCAAACACCACGCCCCCCATAGGAAAGTCGGGGCCTTTTACAAATTTCAAAAGTTCGTCTGCGGTCGCATCAGGTTCATCACAAAGGTGTGTCGAGGCATCCACAAGCTCTCCCAAATTGTGCGGAGGAAAGTTGGTCGCCATACCCACCGCGATACCGAGCGTACCATTTAAAAGAAGGTTGGGAAGAGCGGCGGGAAGCACCATAGGCTCTTTTTTTGTGCCGTCGTAGTTTGGTTTAAAGTCCACCGTCTCGCGGTCAATATCATTCAAAAGCTCTCCCGTAATGCGCGACATTTTTGCTTCGGTGTAGCGCATCGCCGCTGCTGCATCGCCGTCAATGGAACCAAAGTTTCCCTGTCCAATCACGAGTGGGTAACGAAATGAAAAATCCTGCGCCATTTTTACCATCGCCTCGTAGATAGATGAGTCTCCGTGCGGGTGATACTTTCCCATCACATCGCCGACTACTGTTGCTGACTTGCGAAACTTTGAGTTTGAGGTGAGCCCCATCTCCCCCATTGCAAAAAGAATACGACGATGCACCGGCTTCAAGCCATCACGCACATCCGGAAGCGCACGGTCGGTAATAACCGACATCGCGTAGTCAATAAAGCTCTTGCGCATTTCTTGTGAAATATCTTGAGCTATAACATTTACTCGCTCTGGAGGAGCGAGTTCGGATACTGTTTCTTCTTCTTTTTTACGCGCCATGATTACTTAATATTAGCATAAAATTAACGTCTGTGGAAGCGCTTTTTAAGCGACTTCTCACACCCCCACACAGATTTAGGCTCCGTCTTTGCGAGCGACAGCGAAGCAATCCAAGCTTAGCTAGCAGATCTCTGGATTGCTTCCGAATCAGCTGATTCGTGTCTTGGACATAAACATCAGCAGGCTCACGTCTTGGGCGCAAGGAGTACCTGTTTGCAAAGACGATCCCAAGGAATTACTTGCGGAATTAAACACCCAAGTAGTTATCGCGCCACGGTAGTTGTGGCTGATGCATCGATCACCACCACCCGAGAAAGATCAAAACTTTCCTTCTCTGTTGAAGTCGCCACGAATGTATTCATATTCTCTAAAGAGGGCGCATCGGAAACCTTACCCTTAAAATCAGCCCAGAGTCCGTCAAACATCGAAGTTACCCCGCCTAAGGGTGAGACAGTCTTGCCTTTTACCTCCATTTCTCGTGAGCGTGCATCACGCGAAGAAACCCACACAAACAAAATAGCGGAAAAAATAACTAGCGTAACGACGATAGAGATTACTTGCTTCACATGATTTGGTTTCGCGCGTAGTGTTTCAAGCATCTGAAGTTATTAAAAATTTGTATTATGAGCTCTTGACTACTATTACCGCACCCTCCTTTCCATCCAAATCTTTTTTCTTAAATGTAAACTTCTCCATCGTCTCTGCCTCTACTCCTCCTTCTTTTATAAATGTTTCAAGAGCGCCTTTTGTGTGTTCGTAGTCCATCGGTACGACAACCTTTGTTTCAAGGGCGAGGGTGAGCTTATATGCTTCCGAAGCCGAGAGCATGTCCGCCCCACTAATAGGCGCAAAGAGCACGTCAATCTCACCGAGTCCCTCTTTCACTTCACGCGAGAGGGCATCAGCAGAAGCAAGTGAGCCCAAGAAACAAAGATTGATTCCCTCAAACATTACCGAAAACACGGTGTTCACCTTCTTCTCTTTGTCGTACACAGTGTCCGTACCAAAACCTTTGATGAAAATCCCCCCCACTTCGTATTCCCCGGGGCCCGAAATTACAAATGGCTGACGTTCTCCGTACGCGCATTGGTCGGCACCATTAAAATCGGGATGTCGAACAGACGAAAGTACAATGTCCGCGCCAAAGCGAGAACCCTTCTCTTTTGAGTCCTTGCCGATGGGGTTGTAGGCAATAGTCCTCTCCCCGAGCTGAACCTTAAAAAACTGCTTTCCGTAGTAGGTGACAATCATACGCGATACTATAGCAAATTTTTAAGAGATTTGCTACACTTGCTTTAGGACAACTTGAAAGGGGGTGATGATTGCTCCAATCTCAAGCCGTCGTGTAGATGACCTTGAGGAGAAACTTTTTTTCAACCGCAGTACATTTTTTAGGAGAAGGCGATGGACGGCGATAGTGTCACGAACGAACCAAATGGTTGCTGATTTTTAAATCTTTTTTTAGGAGGATGTTATGGGCAACGACAAAATCATCAATGGTGGGTCACGAAACGGAATTTCCCGACAAAACGGAGATTGGAAAGACATCTATCAACAAGGTGGGACACAAGACGGAATCACATGCGAACCATCCACTGTTTAACCAATCACAGCAACCGCAACAAATGGAGCTCTTCGGGGCTCCATTATTTTTTTATCTCCCAATAGGTTCAACCTATTGGGTTATCCACAGGGCTACACTTCTTTTTTTCTCATAATCTGTTACACTAGTTTTGTCCTTGAGGAAACTCTCTTGGACTTTGTTGCCGTAAGACAGGTCGTTGGAATTTACCTGTTCACCGGATGAGCATTTTTTGTACCAAAACCTCTACTTACGATAAGGAGATGCCATGACAAAAAGTTTGCGTTACCTTCGTCCCACCGCTACTGCCAGCCCGAACATGCTGGTAAATGCAATCCGCAAAAGCACCGATGCGGAAGTCAAGAACCCCCATTTCCAGATGGGCTAAACCGGAAATATGCCAACTAGGAGACCTGCATGAACAATGCACGTGATGGTCCTCACTTTTTTAGTTTCAACTCGAAGGGCTGGGACGGATAATTTCCCAGTTTAACAACAAACCCAGGGGCTCCAAGTGAGCCCCTGTTTTTATAACTATTTTTACATATGGGTTACCCTATGTAAAATTTGCTTTTTTAGGTGTTTTCCTATATATTGAAGTAGTTAATAACAAGCCGAATAGAGGTAACCCTCCGCGACCCCGACCCGACCGATACGCAGAGACCCGAAGTTCACACATCCCGCTTGTGCCTACAGTTACGTAGGTTTGACCCAAAGCACTTACGTGCACGGGCAAGTGGGATTTTAATTTATTATATGAAAAAAGAAATCGAAGAAACAGCAGTTGCAGCGCCATTGTCATTTATGGCGACCCTCATGGCAGATGTAAAAACATTGCCAGAAAACGACTCTCTCGTTGAGGGTCCGGTTATTAGTGTCGCAAAGTCATGTGTGTATGTGAACCTAGGACCCATCGGTACTGGTATCATTTATGGACGTGAATTTTTGAGCGCACGTGATGTTATCAAGAAGCTCAACATTGGCGACACCATTACCGCAAAGGTAGTGGACACTAACAACGAAGACGGCTACATTGAGCTCTCTCTCAAAGAAGCGCGTCAGGCAATTATTTGGACTGAAGCAGAAGAGGCCATCAAGTCAAAGAAGGCTCTTGAGCTTCCAGTGAAGGATGCAAACAAAGGTGGGCTCATTATTGAGTGGCAAGGGATCCAAGGATTCCTTCCTGCATCACAGCTCAAAAGCGAGCACTATCCTCGTATTGAAGACGGCGACAAGGACAAGATTTTAGGTGAGCTACGCAAGCTCATTGGCAAGCGCATCGCGGTGACCATCATCGGCGCATCACCAAAAGAAGGTAAGCTTATTTTCTCAGAAAAAGAGCAGGGTGTACGTGAGAAGCGTGAAATTTCTGGAAAGTACTCTACCAGCGATGAGCTCGATGGTTCTATTTCAGGCATCGTAGACTTCGGTGTATTTGTGAAGCTCGAGGATGGCATTGAAGGGCTTGTGCATATTTCAGAAATTGGCTGGGGTCTTGTGGATGATCCACGCAAAATGTTTAAGCTTGGTGAGAAGGTACGTGTAAAGGTTATCGAGGTGAAAGATGGCAAAGTTTCGCTCTCACTCAAGGCACTCAAGGAAAACCCTTGGAAGGATGCGGAGAAGCGCTACAAAAAAGGTGATACGGTAACTGGTATCGTTATCAAGTTCAACACATACGGCGCGCTTGTTTCTCTTGAAGAAGGGATTGCGGGGCTTGTGCATGTGTCTGAGTTTGGTACCGAAGACGCACTCAAGAAAAAGCTTGAGCTTGGAAAAACCTATTCGTTCGTCATTTCTCTCTTTGACGCAAAGGATCAAAAGATGACGCTCTCGTATTCAGAGAAGAAGTAAGGGGGGAACGAAAATGCACAAGGGGAACACACGGGACGGGAATAACGAAAAATGCACGAAGAAACGCACAGTCGCTACGCGACTGTGCGTTTCTTGTTTTTTTGTGCGCTCCTGTTCCCCTTGTGCACCTCCGTTCCCAATCTCCCTACCTGTCTCGTATTCTTCTCGCGGCCCATCTGATTATCCTATACAAAACATACAATAGTACCCCATAAAAGACGATTTGCCATTCGAAAAAATATTGAATGAGCGTGAGCACCCAGAGAACTATGTACGCAAATGGTTTCTCTGCGGTGTTGGTGACTGTGCCGAGCACGCTTCCATTTTCTTTTTGAGCTATCGGCACCGCTGACTTCATCGCCTCAATTTCTCGCGCTTTCTCTTCTTTTGCGAGTCTCACTTGGTATCCCTCGCTCAATCTCAAGCGCTCGAGCACATTTGCACCTGCGAAAGCGCCTGCTTTCACTGGGGCAGGAATACTATCCTCAACTTTTTTTATAGTGCCCAAAATAGTTTTTGGATCAGTTTTTTCGGTTGCTAAAATTTTCTCCGCTTCAACCTTTTGCTTTAATGCAATCTCAAGCTCCTTACCGTCAGAAATGCCGTTACCGTCGCTGTCCTTTTTGAGGGGATTAGTGCTATTTTGAAGTTCTTCCACATCAGGTACGCTGTCATTATCGTCATCAAGGTCTTCTTTGTTACCCACACCGTCGCCATCGATATCAAGGTCAACATCTCTTTCGCTCTTTCCTGTCTCAGTATTATCGAGAGTTATAGCACGCTTCACACCACCCGAGACAGATGCCGTAGCACCCGTGATGCGTGCGGTCATCGTATGTTTCCCCTCTTTTGCTTTCCAGTCCACCCACACATCGCGCACACGCCCACCACCGGAAAGAGAGAAACTGCTCTTCCCCACAAGTGACCCATTATCTAAAAATTCAACCGTCCCCTCTAGGTCATAACTACTACCATTAAAAATAATCGTATAAATACGAATTTTCTCCCCTGCAAAAAATGGATCCTTTGAGTACCAAATGTTCGCTGGCACGAAGCCAGCATTTTTTATCGGAGCCTCCTCTGCGAAGGCCACTGTGTGCCCTCCAATACATAGCAAAAAAATTACGAGAAGCTTTTTCATCTATCTACTTTAACACGAACAAAAAATACCCACAAAAAGTTGTGGGTATTTTTTATAGACTTCGCAAAAACTACATTGTTCCTTCTGCGGAACACGCCTTGCAGTCCCCCTTGTGTGATACAGCAAGGTAAATAGCGGAAAGTCCAACAAGGATATATACCACTTGCTCTACTACTGGCCATGCTCCGAGCAACATATTCACTACGTTGTAATCTGCGCTGATTCCTACAAGTCCCCAGTTCAAACCTCCCACGATGAGAAGAATGAACGCAATCATATGTAATGCTTTCATATATAATTTAAAATTACTATTATCGTCGACCTTGTACTATTATTAACAAAAACTGTAACGCAGGATTAAACGATCCTGTTACTACTATTGTACTCCCATAAAATTATCTTTGAAACACCCCCCTGTGTACAACTTTCAGGACTAATTATCATCGGTTTTGTCTGATTTTTTGCTATTGTTCTCTGTGTTTTTCTCAAAAATTGAGCGAATCTCTTCTCTACGAGTATTTTCTTTCAGTGCTCGCTTCACCTCCTTACTCTGTAAGGTTTCTATAACGATATTTTGTACTTCTTCCTTACGATACTTTTCTTTTAATTCCTTCTGCTTCTTTTCTGTTTCATTTCTCATTTCACGAACCTTTTCATGCACCTCTTTAAGTTGTTCATCTTCATCAAAGGACATCGGTGCCAACAAAGCTGGATCTGAAGCATCTACTGTCGTGGTACTATTTTGTACTATTAAATTTTCTTCTTTTAAAATTCGGCTTGCGGGATCATCACTTTTTTCAAACTTGCCCTCGTGTTTGCGAAGCATCTCGGAAAACTTACCGGCGGTTTCAATGGCGTCATGGGAGTCATCATCCTTTTCAAATTTTGAAATGCGGTTTTTCACACGCTCGGAATAATCTTTGAAATTTTTCTCTGCGATTGCTTTTGTCTCGGATGGGGCACTCGTGTCCGCAGCAAGTTTTTCAACCTCTAAAAGACGGCGTTCAACGAGGCGCACGTCCCACTCGGCTTTTGCCTTGGGTGTTATCGCTACTGCCCCTCGGGCTCTTTCATTCACATGAACTTTCACTGGAAAAAGTACATCTCCGGGAACTGTCTGTTCTGCCGCAAACGAAACTGAGCCACCCATCAAAAGCCCTACGATAACTAAAATCGGTAATGTTTTTGTATTTCTAAAACTCTGTATTGAAAAAGGTGATGGGATAGATTTCTTTTGGAACACTGAGGTGTTTGCTGGATTATCCCCATTAGAGGTGGAAGCACGCTGCGAACCCTCGCGACCTCTAACGGGGTGAATCCTCACATGCTGAAGAAGCACATTTTTCATTTCTGATTTTTCAGAAAATGAAAGTCGTGTGTGCTTTGCGCCGTTTTTTAATTGTTTAATAATATTATCCATGTTGGGGAGTTTGAACATTAAGTCTCTGGAGTTTTTCTATTGCTCGGTGTATGCGTACCGATATGACATTTTCTGTTTCGTGTGTGAGGTGCGCAATATCTTTTACGGAGAGTCCATCAATGTGTCGCATTACGAGCGCTTCACGATATTTTTCAGGAAGGCATTCGAGTAAGGCGACAGCGCGCCCATGTTCGTCTTTTGTTTCAATGTCCTTCATTGACTCCGTGCCGATATCAAACCCTTCTTCATCACGCATACGGTCAAGCGAGTCTGTCTTCTTTTTGCGATACTCGTCAATGATAAGGTTGTTTGCGATACGGTATAAAAACGCGCGGAGGTTCTCAATTTCTTTCCCTTGTGACATATAGTCGTAGAGCCTGACAAAACTTACCTGCGTTATATCCTTTGCCTTCTCGCGATCTGACACGCGGAAAACGCAGTGCCGAAAGATCGCATCGGCAAACTGGTCATACGCCTTAGTAAATTCTTGTTCAATAACACTTATTTTCATGCCTACATTGGTGAGGACGCCCCTTAATGGGCGTTCTTACAAAGAATAGTAGCACAAAAATGCCCAGCCTCACCAAAGGTGAGGCTGGGCATTTTTAATACTTTTTGTTAGATAAACGTCAATGCCTTGCCCTTCTGACCTGCGCGGCCGGTACGACCAATGCGGTGTACGTAGTCGTCGTAGGTTTCAGGGATGTCGTAGTTGATCACGTGCGATACACCAGAGATGTCCAAACCACGTGCAGCAACGTCTGTTGCTACAAGAATCTGTGCCATCCCTTTTTTGAATGTATCAAGTGCACGCTGACGCTGTCCTTGATTTTTGTCACCGTGAATAGACTGTGCCTTGAAGCCTTTTTTACTAAGCGCTACAGTGAGCTTTTCTACGCCGTGCTTGGTGCGACCGAAAATAATTACCTTCTTAAATTCAGGATCAATCAAAAGATCGTGAAGCACCTCGAGCTTGTCCTCCCCTGCCTTGAGACGCACCACATCCTGCTCCACGTTCTTTGCGGTGTCTTGTGTCTTTACAGAAACCATTACTGGCTCCTTGAGGAAGTCCTTGATGAGCGCTGCAATTTCTGGCGAGAGAGTCGCTGAGAAAAAGAGTGTGTGACGTTCCTTTGGCATGAGTGCGAGCATGTAGCGCATGTCGTGGATAAATCCCATGTCGAGCATTCTGTCTGCTTCGTCGAGTACCACTGACTTAAAGTCAGCGAGGTTGATGCACTTTCGCTCTATCAAATCCTTGATACGCCCTGGAGTGCCAATAACGAAATTGTGCTGGTAGCGAAGATCAGAAATCTGGCGACCAATGCCCACCCCGCCTACGCAACACACAGAAAAAATCTTGAAGCCCTTCACAAAGCCCTTGAGCTCCATTTCAATCTGCTGAGCAAGCTCGCGTGTTGGTGCCATTACAATCACTTTTTCTTTTGGATTTTTCATTATCTTGTCGATAAGGGGGACAAGAAACGCAGCTGTTTTTCCAGTACCTGTGTTTGCAATACCCACGAGGTCGTGTCCGTGCAAAATGTGTGGAATCACGCGGTCTTGAATAGGAGTAGGGAGATTGTATCCCTTTGCCAAAATGTTTGCCTTCAAGCGCTCGTCAATAATAAAATCCTTGAACATGTGCTCAGGAGTAAATACTACGGCTTCTTCAGTGATGACTGTTTTGTTGATAAATTTTGAAATGTCTATGTGCTGACCCTTTCGTGCCCCACGCTTTCCTCCCCCCTTACTTGAGCCCCCACGTGATGCATTGAATGAGCGCCCGAGTGGTGGACGCGCTGAAAAAGATCGTGGTGATGATCCCGAGTGTGATGAAGTTCTTGGTTTCGATGACGAATACGAGCCGGTGCGTGGTCGAGAAGCTGATGCGGTGCGTGCTGGTCGTGGCGAATGCCCACTTCTACTAAATGTTTTTTTTGGTTCCATATGATTAAGTTAAAAGTCGAAAGTGTTTATGTCCAAGACACGAATCAGCTGATTCGAAGTCGAAAGTCAAAACTTATGCAACAAAAAATGCATTTCTGCTTTGAAACTTTTGACTTTTAGACTTTATAGACTAGATTCTAACCTCCTTATTCCTAATTGAATTTCTCGGAAAGCCCTTGAACGCGATGAAGATTAGATCAACCTTTTGGGACAAAAACTCTATGAGATGAAGTTATGCTGAGAGTATATACTATTTATGCTTTTCTGTCAAACCCCGTTAGAGGTAGGGCGTTCCGCCCAAAAACTCCCTAAATAATAAATTCTACAAAAGTCTGTTTTTAAATACCAATGTTCAATACACCACTTAAACACCCGCGACCTCTAACGGGGTCAAACGAAAAACCACGAGCGAAAAATACTTCGCGCGTGGTTCAAATATTAGTCGTTATTCATTCAAGGAGGAGAAATGGTAAATTTGCCATCCTTATACTCAAATACGCCCCCTGTTTTGATTGCCTCCTGATACAATAGGTCTGTAGTTTTCAAATACTCAACTTGCCTGCGTAGCACCTGAATGCGACGTTCGTGCTCTTGTATAACCTGCTGTGCAACAAATATCACGGCGGGGACACTCATAGGTTCGTACTTTGTGCACCATTTAGGGCAAGAAATATCACTGAGTTTTCTTGGGGCCGCACACTCTCCTGCGACCCGTATTTTTTTACCATCCTCGACTACCCAACCCTTGCCTTCTGGTGCAGAGTCTCCCGTTCTTTCTATATCTGCTTTATCCTTAGGCCAAATACGACCTAGGTTATCAAAATCCCATGCTTGGACAAAAGAGTTGCAGGTTTCCCATGCGCGCGAAGGATTCAAATCTCCGCGACACCCACGACTATGAATCACTTGTGATCTTTCTTCCGCGCTCACATCAACCCTGTATTCTGGGTCATTGAATTCCTTAAGCCATAATCCAAGCCTTCCAAGAAACTTGCGAACTTTTTCAAGAATAGCAATATCATCAACATTAATGAGTAAGTACATGATCAATCCCTCCTGTAAATTTTTGACAAAAACCCTAAAATTCAGACTACCTAAAAGCAGGTGGAGATGCAAGCGTACTATACACGTATAATATACTATATTTAAGTGAGTGAGAGAAATACAAACACGGGGTTTGCATTTCCGAGCGAACGCAGACTATATTGTACCCAGTTATATAGTATATTATACGTGTATAGCACGCACTTCGTAATAACCTACTTATCCAAATCCAGCACCTCGTCAATGCGAATTTGTTTTACGAATTCGGGGACGTGGGAGACGAGGATCATTGCGCCTTCGTATTGGTCGAGAGCTTTTGCGATTACGGGCAAATGACGGAAGTTGATGTGGTTGGTGGGTTCGTCCAAAATAAGGAGGCCTGGTTTCTCAAGTACGAGCTGAGCAAATGCCACGAGACCTTTCTGCCCCTCGGAGAGACTGCCGATTTTTGTATAAATGACATCGGATGTAATGAGGAAGCTTGCCGCGGTAGCACGCATGCGCTCTTCATCTAGCTTGCCGTCCACCGCCTGTGCTGCGCGTGCGAGCGACTGATACACCGTGTCATTGAAATCAAGCGTAGAAAAATCCTGACGATAATATCCAACCCGTACACCCTCTGCAATTTTTGCGCCTTTTGCATTGCCTGTGGCGATAGACTCAAGTAGTGTGGACTTTCCGATTCCATTTGGTCCCGCGAGAAGCAAATGAAACTTTTTCTTGAGCGAAAGTTTTATCTTTTTCTCAACTGGTTTGTGATCCTTCAAAACGGAGAATGATGAAATGTGAAGAAGCTCCCCCGTGAGTTCGAGCTGTGAGGGGATGGCAAACGTGCGAATAGTTTTGTCTTCCTTGCGAATATCCACTTTTGCTTCTTCCATCTCCTCTGCTTTTTCACGCATACGCTTTGCAACCATACGCATCTGACCTCCTTTCATCGCAAAAAAGTTTGCCTTGTCTTTGTTTGCCTGAATCTCTTTTGCAAGTTGCGCATTCTTCATATTTTCTTTCTCTATCTGTGCGGTGATTTGTTTAACCACAGCAAAATAGTCGCCAACATAGTTTTCTAGCTTACGTGTGTAAATATTTAAATAGATGACTCCCTCGGTAAATGAGTTGAGAAAATCCGCATCGTGGGAAATAACGATACAGGTCTTTTCATATTTCTTGAGAAAGTCAGTGAGGTGCGCGATGCCTGCTTTGTCTAGGTTGTTTGTTGGCTCATCGAGAAGGAGCACATCGGGGTCTTGAATGAGCGCAGAAGCGAGAAGAAGGCGCGCCTGCTGACCACCAGAAAAAGACTTGATGATACGCTCGTGCATTTTCTCGTGTCCTTTCAAGTTTACAACCTCAAGTACCTCGTCTATTTTGGGATCAATGTCATACATCTTTTTTGTAAAACACTTTTCAAAAAATGCGCGCACCGTGAGGTCGAGGTCGCTACGCGGAATAACCTGTTTTGAAATAGCGATGGAGACTCCCTTGCCGATGTGAATATCTCCGTCCTCTGGCTTGAGTGCGCCTGTGATAAGCCCAAAGATCGTGGACTTGCCGGCACCATTTTGCCCCATGAGAGTGAGCTTTGCTCCGCGACGCACAGCAAAAGACACATCCTCAATGATGGGTTTATTGTGCCCGTATTCAAACGAGACATTCTCAAATCGTACGATAACTTCGCCTTGGGCCATATAGAATAGTTGGTAGGTGTTAGGGGGCTCATAGGCGCGGGTGTCAGATTTTAGTTGTAGGTGTTAGGGAGACGTATCTCCTAAAACCTCAAACCTGTAACCTAAAACCTAATAACTAAAATCTAACGTAGGTGTACCATACCGTATTTTAGTCAAAAAACCAAGGATTTACTGCATCGGAACTTCAAGAAAAGAAGCTCGGGCTCAGTTAAGGTGCCTGACCCCTTTTTCCCCGCAATTCTATTGCCCCCTATTCTGCCATTTCTCAAGCACGACGAGGAGTGGTGATGCGATGAATACGGAGGAATAGGTGCCGATACCGATACCGATCCAGAGGATGAGCGAGAAGTCTTTTGTGGATGCAGGACCGAAGAAGAAGAGTGTTGCGAGGACGATCATCACGGTGAGCGATGTGTTTATAGAACGCGTAAATGTCTGGCGGAGTGATGTGCCGACAGTCGTTGCAAAATCGTTTGAAACGCGGAGCTTCAAGTTTTCGCGGATACGGTCAAACACCACGATGGTATCGTGTACTGAAACGCCCATAATAGAGAGCAGTGCCACAATAAAGAGTGTGTCCACTTCCTTGCCAAGCCACACAAACACGCCTGCTGGAACAATGATGTCGTGAAGGAGGGTGAGGGTCGTAACCATACCGTACTTCCATGAGGAAACCGGCTCGGAAACTTTGCGAAACACATACGCAATGAAAAGCACAATACCGAGAATAACGAGAATAATTGCGTACCACGCCTTGGTGCGGAGCTCTGCGCCAATGGTCGGCCCGATGGAGCTAAATTTTTTCTCCTCCATTTTTAGTCCGCTTAATGATATTGTACTCGTGAGCTTTTGACGATCTGTTTCAGAAAGTGCCTGTGTCTTGATGATTACGTCACTCTCCCCTGCCATCTGGATGCGCGCGCCTTCAAAACCTGCCTCGTGAAGTACCTTGGTTAAAGTCTCTACGTCAGGACGTTTGTCGTATGACACTTCAATAATTGAGCCACCTTTAAAGTCTATGCCTGCATTGAACCCCTTTGTCGCCATTGCATAAAAAGAAAGCACAATCGTGATGATTGAAATGGTGAAGAAAATTTTTCGATATTTTACTATGAACATATTATTATTTGTTGTTACGTCCAAGACGTGAATTTGCTAATTCAAAAGCGAGGTTAGTAAAACTATACCCGGTTAAATAAGATTTGTGGGCGCCCACAAATCTTGATTTCAAATTCTCTGTTCTACTAACTGAGAATTTTTTATTGCTGTTATGTGATTTTATCATAAGATTTTATTTTTGTTTTTAATTTGAAATCATTTAACTGGGTCAAGTAAAATATGGTCGCTTCACTCCCTATTTTAACTTGAAAAAACCACTTCCAAACAAAACTCTCACAAACGAACCATGCCCACTAAATGGAAGTGCAAAAAGAAGCGTGCGGGAAATAGAGATCGCGGTAAACATTGAAATGATAACCCCAAGCCCAAACGTGAGTGCGAAGCCTTTGATCAAGCTCGTACCAAACCAAAAGAGAATAATCGCAGTGATGATACTTGAAATGTTTGAGTCGCGAATAGACGTCCACGCGCGTGCAAACCCTTCGCGGAGTGCCTCATGCACGCCGTGCCCTTTGCGTAGCTCCTCCTTGGTACGTTCAAAAATAAGAATGTTCGCATCAACTGCCATGCCCATTGAAAGGATGAGTCCTGCGATACCCGCTGCGGTGAGGGTGACCCCCAAAAACTTAAAGAGTGCGAGCATAATGACCACGTAAATCGCCAAGGCAACCACGGCAACCAGTCCGGGAAGACGGTACCAAAGAATGAGAAAGCCTGCGACAATCACGAGACCCCACACGCCTGCCCACACGCCTGCCATCAAGGCCTGTGCGCCAAGTGGTGCGGAAATAGTCTGCGTAGAAAGGAGCTCAAGCTTGTCGACAGGAAGCGCGCCGGAGTTGAGGCGACCAACAAGCGTCTTTGCTTCAAGGGCAGTGAAGCTGCCGCTGATCTGCGCTTTGCCTCCAAGGATTGACTCGCGGACTACGGGCGCAGAAATTGGGTTTGGATTTCCCAATTCGCGGTCAAGGTAAATCGCAATTGTCTTTCCTATATTGTCTTTTGTTAATTGTGCAAACAAGTCCGCACCTTGTTTGTTGAAAACGATAGATACGATAGGCTCACGCGTAGTTTGGTCAAATTCTAGAACTGCGCGTTCGAGGAAACGCCCATTGAGCTCGGTCGGTACGTATGGTCCCGCAAGAAGCTCTGCGGGAATGCTCAAGGGCATCCCTTTAGCTTGGTCTGCTTTGAATTTCTCAACTGCTTTGTTGTATGCCTCAAGCTCTGCCTTTGGGCGCTCTTTCATGAACTCAAGCTTTGGGGTCTGACCAATCATCTCTACTGCGCGCTTTACATCAGTAACACCAGGAAGCTCGACGAGGAGTCGCTGTTCCACAGGACCAGTGATTCCACCTTTTTGTTCAATCTGCACAATTGGCTCCGAAACTCCGAATGCGTTTACGCGACGTTCAATAACATCACGGAGTGAATCCATCGCGTTTTTTACATCAGCGGGCTTTACCGACGAAATATCCGCTTTGTAAACAAGTTGAACTCCGCCCGAGAGGTCAAGGCCGAGTTTAAAAGGGAATTTTTCTGCAAAAGCCTGCGCGCGGACTGTTCTACCCTCGTGGAGCTTTGGTTCCGAAGCATAAATAAAATAACCGATGCCAGCGCCGACAATCAAAAGAAGTAATGCCCCAATTCGTGTTTTCCACATAATGGGTATATTCTACGGATTTTGAAGACTTTTGCAATAGGCCTGCCTACTAAAAATGTGCTCTATTGTGGTTTTGAAATTTTATCAAACATTGAAGAAATGAGGCTGTGGAGGGTTATGCCTACTGCGTAGCCAAGGAGAAGCCCGCCGAGGATGTCTATGGGCCAATGAATGCCGGCAGTGATGCGCGCGAGACCGATGAGCATGGCAGAGACCCCAAAAAATATTGAGAGATTTTTATGATAAAACCAAAGTGACGATGCGAGGGCCATAAAAAATGTCGCATGACCTGAGGGAAAAGCGTATCCTGACTCTACTATGACTGGACTCACAGATGATACTGCGTCAAACGGGCGAAGCGTGTGAAAAAAATCCTTGAACGCGTATGCAACAGCATACGCAAAAACTGCGGTTGCCCCCACGACAAAGAGGTCGCGCACACCCTTGCTTGGATTGTCTCGGTGTTTAAAAAGATAAATAAAAAGTGCACCGAGAATGACGAGCCCGTACCACTCAGCGGTAAAACCAATCAATGCATCAAGAAATGCATTCCTGTGTGCAAAGCCGTAAAAATAATTGAAGATTGTTTCGTTGATTGAGTTCATGAATTATTATATTGTCCTGTCTTTGCGAGTGACTTGCGTCCAAGACGTGAATCTGCTGATTCAGAAGCAATTTAGGATTCCGTATCACTACTCTGGATTGCTTCGTGCCTCGCAAAGACAGAGTGAGGTGTCGCATGCGCTAAGCTTTCTTCGCATCCGCTTCATAGCGACCGGTGTTTTTCACAAACGCTTCCCCAGATTCATATTTGTAATTATAGCCGTACTGCTTGGTGATTTTTGATCCATCTACTGCAATAGGATACGAATACCCCTTCCAGCTTCCCCTTGATGTGGGAATGCGCCCGCGGGTGATGTGCCAGAAGAAAAAGAACGCGACGCGTGCCATCCACGGCTGTATTGGAAGAACCTTCTTCCCTACTGCTTTTGCCATATCGGGGCCAAGCACCGCTTTTCCATGTGGCGCTGCATTAAAAACTTCGTATTCCCCTTCGAGATTGTTGAACGAAAAGAACGCAACAATGTCCGTAATGTCGTCCTCGTGCACATACTGGCGAAGCCACTTTGGCGTGACCGGCACCCACGAGACCATGAGCGAAATTAGATCATACACAAAAGACTTTTGCCCCTTGAGTGTGCCGGAGAGCGCTGACTGTAGCCCAAAACGAATCCGTGCGTAGCGCCCACGTGGCCCCGTGATCGCTGCAGGGCGTATAATGAATACTTGTTTATCTTTTTTACTTTCCTTATATTTCTTTGCGAGATTTTCCTCTACGATGCGCTTTTCCTCGGCATACAAATAATCCGTCTTTCTAAATGGCTCTACTTCAGTGAAAAAATGTTCGACGGTATTTTCAGGATACGAACCATATGAGGCCACCGTAGAAAAGTATATAAGTTTTTTTACTGACTGTGTTTCAAATGCAAAATCAAAAATTGCCTGCGACCCTTCCACGTTCCAATGCCATTGTTTCTTTTTATTGCCGTACATTTCGCGAATCTGCCATGCGGTATGTACCACGATATCGGGATTTTTCGCGCACACTTCTTCTTGCCATGTGGCGTCGGAGGTGTTTGCAGACACCCACGTGATTTTTGGATTGGAAACAAAAATCTCCGGCTCTGGCTCTTTGTCCAAGCAAATAATTTCCTTTACATCGGGTCGCTTTGCAAACTGCTCCGCGAGCATCGCGCCCACGTACCCCGCCCCACCAGTGACAAAAAGTACGAGTCCTGTTTTTACGTCTGTGGTCATATTTTATTTAGTGAGACTTATAGATTTAAGGTGGTTGGCGGGCATTCCCGCTTCCACCGTAATGAATAGTGCTAATCCTTTTTCCATAGTCCTACTACTTTAGCATAATTATTAAAAAAAACGGAAAACCCCTACTCTCTCTTGAACCTTATGCGTATTCCCATGACCCAGCACCCCACGATATGAGTTTATTGTTTGGGGTTTCGGATACCCCCTCAGTTTCTTTATTATCTTTTTCTTGGTAGCAGTTCTAATCTGCCGATGGTAAGGAAAGTGTACCCATCCCAAAAAATCTACCCCCGATCCGTACGTCTTGATGTAGACTTTATTTTCATGTAAGGAAAGGTGTAATTTGTTGTTCAAAAAATAATGAAATTCCGGTAATAACTCCTCTAAATACTTTTTATCACTCGATAGAACCGCAAAGTCATCAGCGTACCGAATATAATATTTTACTCTGAGTTCTTGCTTCACGTACATGTCAAACTCATGCATATAAATATTCACCAGAAGTTGTGAGGTAAGATTACCAAGAGGTAAGCCAATAGTAGGAATAGCTGAATGGAAACTCGAGACTATTTCACGCAAAAGAGCACGCAATTCCCCATCCTCAATATGTCGCTCAAGTATTTTCATCAGCACCACGTGGTCGATGCTTGCAAAGAACTTTTTAATATCCCCCTTCAGTACATAGCAGGTGCGTGTGTAATTTTTCGATACCTGTCCTGCAAAATATTTAAACCTATCGAGTGCGCGGTGGGTGCCCTTACCTTTTCTGCAAGAGAATGAATCGTAGATAAAACGGGAGTCAAAATAACGGTATAATTCTTTGTATATTAAATGATGCAGCACCCTGTCTCGCACAGTAGCCTTGTGAATATTCCTCGGTTTTGGATCAGAGATATTAAATGCGTGATATCCACCATGCTTATATGTTCTATCTCTAAGCGAACCGTGAAGTTCTATGAGATTATCTGCAAGATTTAATTGAAATGCAATGACATCCTTTTTGTGACGCTTACCACGAACAAAACGATCCCATGTCGCAAGTAAATTTTCGAGAGATATGATATCTTGATATTTATGAGTGAACATAAAAATACTATAAAGTTACCCCCCCCCCGTACAGACCCCGCTCGTACTGGTACGCGCAAAGGAAGCATACCAAACGTGGCATACTCACCTAGCAAACTTAAAACGTGTCGACCGTGATACGATTGGTATAAAAATTGATGACACGTTCCTCTCAATTCTTGAGTTGATATTTCGGGCATGTTTTGCTTATGATAAATTTGAAAAACTTTCTCTCGTGTCCCAAGCAATAGGAAAAACTGACCTATTAAAATTTTTCCTCCAACTCGGGTGGGAACAAAAGATACTCAATCACACGCAGTACGGAGCACTTATTCTATACCTTGATGAGGTCGGCCGCATGCTCGGTGGGTGGAAGAAAAATCTCGGAGACAAAACTTCCCCTAACAAATAGGGGAAGAAATTGAATGAATCGCAGAAGCAAAGGAGGCAGTTGTCGTCATTCCAGTCGTTCTCGAAGTTGCCGAGGTTGAACTTGAAATCGCCATCCGAGTTGCGGTAGAGGTTCGGCACCCTGTGGTTGCCGTCGGCGTGACCTACTTTGCAATGTACAATACGCCTTCCATTCCACCGAGAGCAACACCGGTCACTCTCTGTATTTTATTTGGAGTATAAAAACTCACCAGCGTACTGCACCGACTTATTTATTTTTTCATAAAAGGTTGCTCTCACTCACAAAGAAGTACCCGATGAGCCACTCGCAGAAATCCTTTCACGAGAATTCGATTGCATAAAGCCGTAGCCGTATGCACATCTACTATCCGAGTATAAGTATATCAAAAAATTAACAAAAATTTAGCCCTCCGATAAATCGGAGGGCTAAGGACTAAGAGTCTAAGATTTCAAGCACGAGCAAAGATACTAAGCGTCTGAGGACTCGTCGCAGAAGCAAAGGAGGCAGCGGCCGTCACCCCAGCCGTCCACGAAGGAGCCGAGGTAGAACTCGAAACCGCCACCCGAGTCGCGGTCGAGGCGCGGCACCCCGTGGCCGCCGTCGGCCCAGAGTGCATTTTTTTCATCAAAGGACGCCGTCCACCGACCAATGGGAAGCTCTCCTTTACCCTGCTCGTAAGCGAGGCTTGCGCCCTGAGCACCAACAAAAATAGCTTTTTGCGAACGCAAGTACTCCAAGCAGTCTTCAGATGTGACCGTCTTTTTGATTTGGAAAACTTTCACCTTGAGGCTACGCCCTGGCTCGAGCTTTGTCGTGGCATTGGCATAGTTCTTGTCAGTGATAGCCTCGTTGTAATAATAAAACTCCTTGCGGTATTTTTTATTAAACGAAGAGAGCTGCGTTGCATGGTCATAGTTTTTCGGAACAACAATGCTGAAAGTGTTGATCAACTCAAACCGATCATCCACCTGTGCTCCACCAGTAACGGCAGAATACATCGCCTTAGCAAGTTTGTTGCCTCTGGAATTGATTGTTTGCTGGAAAAGCCCATCATCAAACCCTGCCTTTTTGAGAGCAAGCATAAACTCGTGGGTTTTTCCTATTGCATCACATACGCTTTTTGCGCTCATGATATTTCCTTTCAATTTTTAAGGTGCTACATTTCGGTAACCTGCCGAATCAGGCACAAGAGAAATCTTGTACTCAGCCATCGTAGCACAATATGGTATTTTTGTCAAATTCTACTTCCCGGTGCGCGAAAGGAGGGTTTTCATGGTTTTGAGGGCGATGGTGAGGTCTAGGATGAATGAGCGGTTTTTGAGGTAGTACAAATCGTAGGCGAGGCGCTCGCGTGTTTCCTCTATGGAGTGCGGGACAATGTCTTGCTTTATCTGTGCCCAGCCTGAAAGCCCCGGCTTGATGAGATTGCGCACTGTGTAGTAAGGGATCTCTAGAGCGAGCTTTTTTCCGAGGTCAATAATGTCCGGCCGTGGCCCAATGAGCGACATATCTCCACGTACAATGTTCCAAAGTTGGGGGAACTCATCAATACGAGTTTTGCGCAAGAAACTTCCGACACGGGTGATAGAGCTATCCCCTTCAGTTGGCCAAACTCCGCCGTCATTTTTCTTCATACTGCGAAATTTCCAAAGATTAATAATGCGATTGCCTTTCCCGATGCGCGTCTGGGTGATAAACACATCGCCACCGTCCTCAATTTTAATAGCGACAATAACAAATGGATAAAAAATGAGCGATATAACACCGAGCGCACTTGCTATCGCCACGTCCATCATGCGCTTCAATGTGTCGTACATTGTGTGCGGAGAAAAAGAAATATTTTCCAAAAACCAATTGTACCCCACGAGCGAAAGCGGGATGCGGTCAAAAACTTCTTCATATACTTTGTACATATCGAGGAAACGCACGTTTGAAAAAATGAGATTATAAAGCGACGGCAAAATCTCTGCGGCCTTTTCGTGTTTCAAATCAATAACAATTGAGGTGACTCCTTCACTATATATTTTCTCCACCACCTCTTCTTGAAATGCGATGCCGTCCAGTTGATTCAAGTCTACTGACGAAACAAAGGTGAGGTTGTAGCGCTCGTTGCCGTTCATTTCTTCTTTTAGCTCGTCCATTTCTGATTTTGCAAAATCATGTCGCGCAGTGTCGATTGGAGCGCGACCGGAGCCGATGAGTATCGCGTTTTCACGATTACGAAAACCAAAGCGAGGAACGACGACCACGCGCCACGTCACGACGAGAAGAAAAGAAACGATAAGATACACCGCGAGAACTATTTTAGGCGTGATGCCAAACGACGGAAGTAGGTAGAAAAAAACCACTGCGAGAAGACTGTTTGCAACCTGAGTATTTAGAATTAAGGATGGAAGTTTCCCCTTAAAAACCAGGGTGTGTTTTTCATAAAGCCCAGCAACAAAAAACACAAAAACCCAGAGCAAGAAAAGCACCGAAAATGGCGCCCAGTGCTGAGCAAGCAAACCACTTGAGGGAATAGCGCCGTAGCGAACCAAAAGCGCAAGCCAAAGTGCGATAGAAAAGGCCATCAAATCCCCCAGAAACAAGATGATAGGCTCCCGTCTGTTGAAAATTTTCATGTGAAGTAATGCTAGCACATATCCCCCAGGTGAGTCACTATACACGTATAATATACTATAGTATATTATACGTGTATAGTAGAATTCTTTTATTCTTTGAGAAAATTCGTTATAGTGACTTACATGAAACGAACACCTTACACACCAAAAGACTTTTCTTGGGCAAAATGGACACAAAAGGATATAAAAACACTTGTTCCCAAATTACTGGCGGAGAAAAAGGAACGACTTTCGGTAATTAAAAAAGTACCTAAAGTAGCGCGCAATTTTGAAAACACTGTTTATGCGATTGAGGATTCTGACTACGGTATCACTGACACTATTCTCAAAATTGACCTTCTGCAAAATGTTTCCCCACTGAAAACCATTCGTGACACGGCAAAAAAGACTATTGATACTATTCAGAACAAACTGATTGTAATTGAGCGCGACCCAAGGATATGGTCTGCGCTCAAGGACTACGAACAGGGTGCGTGGAAAAAAGAGCAAGAAACGCTCGACCCTGAAAGCAAGAAACTTTTCCTCGATATGTTCCAAAGCTACAAGCGTCTGGGTTTTGACCTCTCCCCACAAAAACAAAAACGGGTACGCGAGCTTTCTCAACGCCTCGCAAAAGTTTCCAACGAATTTCGGCAAAACATCAATGCGTATGAAGACCACATCCTCGTCACAAAGGATGAACTTGATGGGCTTTCGGAGCGTTATAAAGAAGGGCTCAAACGCGCAAAAGACGGTCGCTACAAAGTGACCCTCGCTTACCCTGATTACCATCCATTCATAGAGCTTGCAACAAATGAAGTGAAGCGCAAAGAGCTTGCTGAAAAATCCCTCCAAAAAGGCGGTAGGAAAAATATGCAGGTGCTTGGAGAAATGATTAAGCTTCGCATTTTACGCTCACATATCCTGGGCTATAAAACCCATGCGGACTACAAGCTTGAGCCACGCATGGCAAAGAAGGGCGACCATGCTGTAGCTTTTGTAAATGACCTTTTGAAAAAAGTGGCAAAGGCGGGCAAACAGGACATTGACGAACTACGCGACCTCAAACGCAAGATGACGGGCGACAAAAAGGCGGTTCTCTATTTTTATGATATTGCCTACTATGGGAATGAGCTACAAAAAATAAAGTTCAAGGTGGATAGCGAGGAAGTGCGTGAGTACTTCCCTCTTGAACGTGTAATCGAAGGCACGTTCAAAATTTACTCCACATTATTTGATGTAAAATTTAAAAAACTTTCAGGGTTTATTCTTTGGCATCCTGATGTTCTGTTTTATGAGGTTACCTCCGCGAAAGGTGAGTTTCTTTCCACCTTTGCGCTTGACCTTTATCCGAGAGAAGGAAAGTACGGACATGCGTGTGTGTGCGACATCGTGAACGGGAGAAAAGTATCGCTCAATAAGAATGACTACGTTGCGCCTTTTGGTGCGATGCTCACCAATTTTCCAAAGCCAACGTCGAAAAATTCATCTCTCTTATCTCACGGTGAAGTTGAAACATTTTTGCACGAGTTTGGACACATGATTCACCACACGCTCACGACCGCAAAATTTGCTTCCCAGTCCGGGTGCCACACTGCGTGGGACTTTGTGGAAGCGCCATCACAAATGCTTGAACACTGGGCATGGGATAAAAAACCACTTGCCCTTTTGTCGGCTCACTACAAAACAGGCAAACCTCTCCCGCCAACGCTCTTAAAAAATCTTCTCGCAAGCAAGAAACATTTACTTCGTTACGGCATACTTCGTCAGCTTATTCTCGCGACTCTTGACCTCACTATTCATACCAAAAATAAGCCGCCTGAACCTGCGAAACTTTACCGTGATCTCATTAAAAAATACATAGAAATAACTCTTCCAAAAAATGCCATATTCCCCGCAGGGTTTGGTCATCTCGAAGGCTACGACGCAGGCTACTACGGGTACCTCTGGTCAAATGTGTACGCAGCAGATATGTTTACCCGTTTTGAAAAAGAAGGCATTATGAATAAGAAAACAGGTGCAGACTACAAAAAATGGATTTTAGAAAAAGGAAGTAGTCAGGAAGAGATTAATCTCGTAAAAGGCTTCCTTGGGCGCACCCCAGACAACAAAGCGTTTCTCAGGGAAATAGGCGAATTTGGGTTTTTAAAACCATAGCGTAGTTCGGTTTTTAAAAAGCCCAAATTCGGACCGCGGACGCCCCACTAGGGCGCCAAGGAGGTAAAATAAAAAAGGCGAGCTGCGAGACTCGCCTTTTATCCTACATAAAATATGTGGGAAGATTACATTAAGACCCGCCTACCCCAAATTGATATTTCACAATAATGGGAAAATATAAATATCTCAACTTCTTGACTCGAACCCAATCCACAATTTTCCTGCCATGTAAATATTTCACACGTGCAAGGGCAAAAATTTCAAGGATACGAATATAAAGCCACCCAACATCAAACTCGTACCGCCTTATTGAGAGCTTTGCGGAGTTCCAAAAACGATGATGATTGTTGTGGAGCTCCTCACCCCCAATAAAAAATCCCCAGGGAAGAACATTTCGTGAGGTGTCTTTTGTTTCGGAGTTTCGGTACCCCAAATAATGCCCAACACCGTTTATAATACCTGCTGCTGTGACAGGAATCCATGCCATCTGCACAGCCCACATGGTAATTCCTATCGGGCCAAACAGAGCAAAATCAATTACTAACATTATCCCAATCCCTAGATAAGAATGTCGTGAGTAAAGATTTCTCTCAATCCAATCAACGGGAGTATTTTCACCGTAGTTCTCAAGAGTAGTTGTATTAAGTGCTTCCTTTCTATACAACTCTGATCCAGAAAGAAAAACTTTCCAAAAACCTAAAACTTGCGGGCTATGGGGATCATTCACGGTTTCAACTTTTGCGTGATGTTTCCGGTGAATAGCAACCCACTCTTTTGTAACTATCCCTGTAGTAAGCCACAGCCAAAAACGAAAAAAATGACTTACTTTGGGATGAAGCTCGATCGCGCGATGAGCCTGATGCCTGTGCAAATAAATGGTCACCGACGCGATGGTGATGTGGGTGAGCACAAATGTCACTGCAACATACCCCCACCACGACAAATGATACACTCCGGTAAGGAATTCTAATAATTGATCCATGATTTTACTCCTATAAAGTTAGAGAACTGTCCTTTATTAGGATATCACAAAATCGCCCAGAAAATTTAACATGGTACAATACCTTTATGAAACAGGCTCTTGCAGTTATACCAGCAACACTACTTTCTGACATTTTTAGGCTCACCCCACTGCAAAAGGCAGGGCTTACAAAACTAGGCATCGCGTCCGCTGATGACCTCCTCCACTACTTCCCTACCCGCTACACGAGTATCGCGGAGATCAAAAATATTGCCAACCTTCTGAAGGGAGAAACTGTCACCATCTATGGTCATATTGTTTCCTCAAAAACTGCAAAAGGTTTTCGTTCAAAAATCCCCATGACGGAGGCGGTGATTGAGGACGCCACGGGGCGCATTAAGTGTGTATGGTTTCATCAAGCGTATATTTCAAAAATGCTTGTACCAGAAATGATGGTAAAACTTTCCGGACATGTGGAGGAACGAAATGGCGCTCTTTACCTCGCAAACCCAGAGCTCGTGCGTACAAATGAGCTCCCTCTGGATACGAGCGGAACACTATTTAAGAGGGATCAGAATGAAACAGTTTTCTACCCTGTTTATTCCGAGACTAAAAGTGTCACGTCTCGCTTCATTTATCATCATATTCAGAAACTTTTTAGCAAGGGAGTGCTTGAAGATATTGTTGACCCTATCCCCGAAGAAATACTTTCGCGATACCACCTTCCTACCCTCCGTGCAGCATTGGTATGGATTCACGCTCCAGAAAAAGAGTGGGATGCACAGGCTGCACGCAAACGTTTTGCATTTGAGGAAGTTTTTATGATCCAGCTTGCGAGACAGCGTGAACGCGCACTTACCAAAGAGCACAGTGGATTCAAAATTGTGCCAGATCAAACAGCGCTTGAAAAATTTACTGCACGCTTCCCTTTCAAGCCCACTTCATCACAAACACGCGCGCTTCTAGAAATCTTTTCTGATTTCAAAAAAGGAATACCAATGGCGCGCCTCCTTGAGGGTGATGTAGGCTCTGGAAAAACATTTGTCGCAGCGGTTTCTGCATACGCAACCGCAATGAGTGCCCCGAGTGATAATAAGTTTGGCAATCTGCAGGTCGCCTACATGGCACCGACGGAGATACTCGCTGAACAGCATTTCAAAAGTTTTATAGAATATTTTCACGGTACAAATATTGAGATAGGGCTTCTCACCGGAAGTGGAGCGAAAAAGTTTCCATCCAAAACAGACCCCGGGGGTGCTACAAAGGTCTCAAAGACTCAACTTTTGAAATGGGTTTCAGAAGGGAAACTCCCCATACTTATTGGCACCCATGCGCTCATTCAAAAAAGTGTGCAATTTAAAAATCTCGGCCTTGCTATCGTGGATGAGCAACATAGATTTGGAACGATGCAACGAGGAAAATTGGTGAAAAAAGATGCTTCCCTTCCGCATTTGCTTTCCATGACGGCGACCCCCATCCCCCGCACACTTGCCCTTACTATTTATGGCAACCTTGACCTGACACTGCTTGATGAAATGCCTTCAGGGCGTCTGCCTATAAAAACAGAGCTAGTCACTAAAAGTAATCGCAGAATAATGGAGGAACATATGCGCGCGGAGATAAAAAGCGGTCGGCAAGCGTATGTTATTTGCCCACGAATTGACGAGCCAGATCCGGAAAAAGAGCTAGCGCTCCAAGCAAAGTCAGTCACCGCAGAAGCGAAACGTATTGCGGAAGATATTTTTCCTGAATTTTCTGTAGGGATTCTTCACGGCAAAATGAAGCCAGATGAAAAAGAGTGGGTGATGGAAGAATTTAAAAAAGGTGCGATTCACATCCTCGTTGCAACATCGGTGATTGAGGTTGGAGTAAACGTCCCCAATGCAACGATGATAGCGATAGAGGGCGCTGAGCGTTTTGGACTTGCACAGCTTCACCAGCTTCGCGGGCGAGTTATTCGAAGTAATCACCAGGCATATTGTTACATCCTCACGGACAGCTCGAGTGAAGTCTCTCAAAAACGACTCAAGGCACTCGCGACTGCAAAAAACGGATTTGAACTTGCTGAGCTTGATCTCACCCTCCGTGGCGCGGGCGAGCTCGGCGGAGGAAAACAATGGGGTATCTCCGACCTCGGCATGGAGGCAATCAAAAATATAAAAATGGTAGAAGCCGCCCGCACGGAAGCTTCGCGAATCATTGCCGAGGATCCAGAACTTTCAAAATATCCGTTGCTTCGAGACAGTGTAGACAAAAATCATAGGGGCACGCATTGGGAGTAGGCACTACAATTAATCCTTCGTATTTTTTCTGCCTTCAACTTCTGCTCCTAAATATTTTAGCCCCATAAGAATATAATTTAGTAATGTTACATTATCATAAATAACTGTGCATGTGCCATACCTAAAATACCCCTTATAAACAGCACTAGACTGAGACGTCTCTTTGATATAGGACTTCCTAAATTGTCCTAGTGGAATACCTAACTTTTTAGACCACCAGGTTTTTGTTTTTTCAATATCCATATCTGAGTATAAATGCAATTTAACTCTCATGTCGGACTTTTTTACACCCAGGAGTTTTAGCCACCTAATAAAGAATATTAGCATCGTAGGGTTTGTATTAGTGAGTGCCGTAGTAGCGGCGGCAGTCTTTGACCCTTCTCCCCAATAAAGGAAGAAGCCTGCAATAAGCATATCTCTATTACTTAGTACGCCAATGTCTTGAGCGACCTTTTTGTAAGAAATCCGAAGCCTCTCCTCTTTTTTTGCAGCCATCGTATTTCTAAACCTTTCAATTCTTTTAGGATTGTTGCCCCGCAAAGCTTTTATTTTCTCCTCTGGAAGCGGGTACTCTCTTAGCCAAAGGCTCAATGTCCCTTTGCTGATTTTTATGTTTTCTTTTATTTGAGAATAGCTCATGCCTTGCATTCGAAGCTGAATGGCTTTTTGTTTTAAATCTTTTTGTGACATATTTAGAACATTAATCTGTATACTCATTATACACTTGTTTAGGAGCATTTGAAAATCCCCTATTTTAGTATAAGATAGGTCTAATCCGCCCATAGCTCAGTTGGTTAGAGCACGTAGCTTATATCTACGCGGTCTCAGGTTCGAGTCCTGATGGGCGGACACTATTTACTAATCCCTCCTTTGAAATTATATGATTACATATAATGACGGCACTCGGACATTGCAAGAATGGTTACTTTCTTGCATGCTCCTCGTTTGTCATTATAAGCTCCGTGCTTCACCCACTAGGGTGAAGCACGGGCTGACCACCAACTGGCCCGGGGCGAATTTGCTAATTCGGCTACGTGCTGACAAAAAATTCAAACATATATGAATTAGTTCCCATAGTATACCAAAAAAGGAAAAACTGAAACCTTCCATTGGGACATTAACACAACATGATATACTAACTAAATGAATCCCGAATCGCCACGTAAAATTAACATTCTTCTAGCTCTTCTTGTGCTTGTCCTATTTCTTGGGCTGGGGTATTTGGGCTATCAAAACTACCGACTCACACAAGAGAAAACTGCGCTTGAAATTGAACTTACGAATACCAAACAGGATTTTGCGTCAACGACAGAAAAATTAGGGGCGGATATTGAAGCGTTTAAAGCTCTTCTTGTTGCTACACAAAATGACAAGGTAAATGCGGAGCAAAACGCACGTGCACAGCAGGAAGCATTGGACGCGATGTCAAACACTTTGGGTCTCTATCAAAAACTCGCAACGACCGACCGTGAGCTACTCGCGAAATATTCAAAAACATATTTTTTGAATGAAAATTATTCCCCTGCTCGTTCTGTCACCGTCCCCTCCTCATACACGATAGAACCTCTAAAAGAGAAAATGATCTCTGTTGACGTGTGGCCGTTTCTACAAAAACTTTTAGACGATGCAACTACGGCAAATGTGGATTTAAAAATTGCATCAGCATTTCGTTCTTTTGATACACAAAGCACACTCAAAACAACATACAAGGTAACCTACGGCTCAGGAGCAAACAGATTTTCTGCAGATCAGGGGTACTCCGAGCACCAGCTTGGCACTACTATTGACTTTACGACCGCAAAACTCGGAACCAGCTTTGCTACATTTGAAAAGACACCAGCATTTGTGTGGCTAAAGGAGAATGCATATAAATATGGTTTTATATTATCGTATCCAAAGAATAACACATACTACATATTCGAACCTTGGCACTGGAGATTTGTAGGTAAGGCACTTGCACAGAGGCTTCACGATGAAAACAAAAACTTCTACGACCTTTCTCAGCGCGATATCAACGAATATCTTATTACTATTTTCAACCAGTAGTATCGTTAGGGACAAAGCGTATTGTCATGTACCGCTTGTATTCCTTTTTGAATAGTTGCATCAGTATTGAGCACGTCAACGCTATAGACCTCAACATAATCAGCCCCGCTCTTCGTTGCGGTGCAAACTGCTTGTAGAAAATTGTCAGGGAATGTTCCCTTCATTCTGTTTGAGGGGTCACTCGTGGATGACCATATTGGTTGATACCCAACTCCAAGATTTTTTATAGTATCGGTGTAGGCTTTTGAACGATCACTCCCGGTACTCGTAAGGTCCGCGGCAAAAGGCACAAATGTTTTCCCATATTTTTGTGTGGCGTAATTCATTAAATCTGTGAAAAAAGTTGTATCACGCTCTGGAAAGCAGATGAGACCTACAGGCATTGAGACAAACTTTTTGAGTTCAGGAAACGCCGTAGCATGCGCATCTATCATGGCTTTCCATGAAGCAAGATAGGTGGCGCGGTCATATGGATAGGCATTTGCGAGCATATTACTACGACATGCGATGAGATCCATTTCAGCAACAGGTACCGCAACACTTATGCGCGCAACAGTATCAAGATAGTCTGTGCCTTTGAGATGCACGGAGAGTGACTTTAAAAACTGGGAGTACTGTGACAAAAGGGTTACGTCCCAAGGAAGCGCCTCTTCGCGAGACCTTCCTTTAAAGTCGTTTACGGTGTATGTTTTTACCCCTGCACTTTTTAGCCACGGAGAAAATGGTCTGCCCGTCGGTGCACCAGAAAAAATATGGAGGGTCACTCCTTTATTTTTTTCCTTAGCAATTTTTAAAATAGCATCAAGCGTCGCCCAGTTAAATACCTCATCTCCTGTTTCTAAACTAGCCCATCCTATCTGAAGCGCAACACCATCAATGTTTTTGTTTTCCAAAAGTGTCTGTGCTTGCTTTGCACTCTCCGGATTAGATGCGGACAAAAGAGCAAAAGCGAGATTCCTTGTTTGTGTTTTTGGTGATACCTGCAATGCAGGGTTTGGGTTTGGCAAAATGGGAACTTTTACTGTTGTATTATTTTTTACCGTGCTATCAACCATTACTGGCAACACCTCATTCGGCTCTGATTGATCCTGCTTCGCTCCGCTTGTATCTTTTTCCTGAGATATTGGTAAAGAAACTTCAACTGCGTTAGTTACGACAAGAACAAAAAATCCTAGTGCGACCACCCCCAGTGTAATAAAAATAGTTTTAAACATTTTAGATCTAAATAACAAGTCGAACAATAATCATCAAAAACACAATAATCGCCGAAAGAGTGCACCAGAAACACCACGCGCGAATTACACGCCACTGTACAAAAAGGTAGTATGTAGACATTGCAATACCCCCCACAAGAATCATTATTTCGCCAATAATTATTTGTTCGGAAATATTTCCGGAAATAATAGACCACTCCACAACTGCAAGTGTCGCATAGAAAATTATGCCTAAAATTTCATTTGATACGCCAAAAATTTTACTGTAAGGACTCTCCCACACAGTTGCGCAACTGTTGCCTATCACACACACCGGTGGGCGCTTTCTTTTGCGCTCGTAGTTGAGATACAAACATACTCCAATCCCAATAAGTGCGAGAATAAAAATGATAAGATGCGTATACATATTTATATAATTAATTCCTTGTTAAGTTTCCTAAACATTATATGTCGGGCGAACAAAAATTTATGCAATTTTTGTTTTAGTCTTAATCTTGATCCCACTAAGGGTGAGAAGTTTTTCAAAATCATCACGCTCAATAGACTCCTTTGAAATAAGTTCTTCAGCGATGAGATCGAGTGCTTTACGATGAGTGGTGAGTGCCTCACGCGCGCGTGCAAATGCGTCATTCATTATTTTAGAAACTTCTCCATCAATTTTTGCTGACACATCTTCAGAGTAGTCTCTGCTGTCCACCCCCCGTCCGCCAAAAAGCGCGCGTCCACCACTTCCCTCAAGCGCTACTGGCCCAAGCTTTTCGGACATGCCGTACTTGGTCACCATGTCGCGTGCGAGCGCTGTTGCTACTTGCAGGTCATTTGATGGCCCCGTAGTTATATCTCCAAATACCATTTCCTCTGCAACGTAGCCACCGAGCGACATTGCAATGTCATCAAGGAAATCCTTTCGTGAACGCAAACGCGTCTCCTCAAGGGGGAGCTTCAATGTGTATCCACCCGCACTTCCGCGTGCGATGATAGAGATTTTATGCACAGGGTCTGCGTTGGGAAGCACTGATGCTACGAGCGCGTGCCCTGCTTCATGGTATGCGGTGATTTTCTTTTCTTCCTTTGAGAGAATATGGCTCTTGCGCTCGGGTCCCATCATTACTTTTTCAATAGAGCGAATGAGGTCGTACTGTGCGACTGTCTTTCGGTCTTCACGCGCAGCTAAAATAGCGCCCTCGTTCATGAGTGATGAGAGGTCAGCGCCAGAAAAACCCGGCGTGCGTTCTGCGACCACTTTCAAGTTTACATCCTCTGCAAGTGGTTTCTTGCGCGCATGAATTTGCAAAATCTCCTCACGGCCCTCGCGATCCGGAAGATCGAGCGTCACCCGCCTATCAAAACGGCCGGGTCGAAGAAGCGCCGTGTCGAGCACGTCAGGCCTGTTTGTCGCCGCCATAACAATCACTTTTTCTGACGGTTCAAAGCCGTCCATCTCCACGAGGATTTGGTTGAGTGTTTGTTCTCGTTCATCGTTGCCACCACCCATTCCAGCTCCACGAGAGCGCCCCACGGCATCTATCTCATCCACAAAAATAATTGCGGGCGCTGCTTTTTTTGCCATTTTGAAAAGGTCGCGTACACGTGATGCACCTACCCCCACAAACATTTCAACAAACTCTGATCCCGAGAGGTGGAAAAATGGCACTCCTGCCTCCCCTGCTACCGCGCGGGCGAGCAAGGTTTTTCCTGTTCCGGGTGCGCCCATGAGAAGCACACCTTTGGGAATGCGGGCGCCGATATCCAAAAACTTTTTTGGGTTACGAAGAAAGTCCACAATCTCTACCAATTCCTCTTTTGCTTCTTTTGCTCCGGCAACATCTTTAAAGGTGACTTTTTGACTTGCATCGTTTGGGTCAATGATGCGCGCCTTTGACTGTCCAAAAGAAAACGCTTGCATCCCCGCGCCCTTCACCTGCTTAGACAGCATCCAAAAAACAAAGACAATGAGCAAAATCGGCAAAAGAAATGGCAACATGTTGAGCGCATAATACCCAAACCCGCTTTCATTTTTCACTTCTACCTCAACTTTAGCAAGCTGTTCTGCGGACACTCCGTAGTTTACCAGCGTCTGCGAGAGTGATGACTCAACTTCTTTTTTAGATTTCTTTTTTGTGCCGTCGGTGTATTCCGCGTTTATCATCCCCCCTTCCACAACTATTTTTTTCACGAGTCCACCAGAAATATCCTGCGCTATTTTTGATACCGAAACTTCCTCAACTTTGTTCTTGGTTCCCGCAATGCTGGAATAGAGTGTTGAAATAATAAGGAACACAAGCACCGCCGTTAGAAGGTTTGAGAAAAACTGCCCCCCCGAACCCATGCCACCAAAAAGCCCGGGAATAGGTGTTTTACCTTTTCCACCCTTGTTTCCGTTTGTTGGTGGTGCCTTTTTGTTATCTTTCTTGTTGTTTTTCAAAATTTCCATGATTGTCGTAACGCCAGTATACACCAAAACAAATCAAGGGCGAAATGTCTTTGACATTTCGCCCTTAGTCTTTGGATTGTCACATTCACCTGCTATCATACGCTCATGGCGCTTATACAAAACAAAAAGGTGCATTTCAACTACGAAATACTGGAGCGCTTTGAGGCGGGCGTGGAGCTTTTGGGTGTGGAAGTAAAGGCTGTACGCGCAGGACAAGGGTCTCTTGAGGGAGCGCATGTCACCGTGCGAGGAGGTGAGGCGTATCTCATCGGCGCCACGATACAGCCTTACCAAACAGGCAATATGCCTAAAAACTACGATGCAATGCGGAACCGCAGACTCCTTTTGACCAAGGATGAAATCGCAGAAATTGGATCGCAGGAATCCAAGAAAGGCTTGACAGTAGTGCCCATTGGGGTGTATAATAAAGATCACAAACTCAAGGTGGAAATCGCAATTGTGCGGGGTAAAAAAGCTCACGACAAGCGAGAAACGATAAAAAAACGTGAAGCCGAGAGAGATGTGATGCGGGATATAAAGTCCGCGAGGTAGCTATTTGAAAATTTAAAAACGCATGCCCTATTTTGTTTATATCCTTATGAGCGAAAAAGATGGGCGCCTTTATGTTGGGTGTACACATGAAATTGAGCAACGAGTAGAGAGACATAATAATGGTCTCGTTCCTGCAACATACAAAAGGCGCCCTCTCGTGCTTATACACACAGAAAAATTTCCAGACAAAAATTTAGCATTTAACCGAGAACGCTACCTAAAAAGTTTGTGGGGAGCACGAGAGAAAAAGAAAATTTTTCAAAACTATATAAACAAAATAGGGCATGCGTGAAATGTATACGGCTAAACCGTTTTGTACTCAAAACGGTCGCCCGAACATTTTGAGGAAATTATGTTTTACGGCTAAAACAATTTGCTACCGCAAATTGTTCGCCCGAACAAATTTTCTTCGAAAATTTGTTCTAGGGGGATGATCGGCCTAGACAGGCGATTCCCTCTTCTTGGTGCTATGCCGAGAATGCTCGAGATCTCGTTAAATCTCGAACCCAACCTAGTTGCAAAAAACAACCTCGTTGCAAAAGCAAAGGCTATCGTATCACCATATTTTGGTGCTAACGCCTTTGCTCCTGCTTACGCTTTCGTAGCCTAAACAGCACTCAGATTCAGTACGCCCTCTAGGGAATTCTGGGTGATATAAAAAGAGGGCTCATCACTTTGAATGACTCTACAAAGTGAAAAAACATAGAGTATCGGTAATTTGTGATTTAGAATAATTTATACACAAACTACTTAAACCCAAAATAATTATTCTACGCACAGTAGATTCCACGAAGAACATCATCTGCACGGGGGTTCGATTCCCCCCATCTCCACAAGTCGCACCGCCCAACTCTGAAAGAGTTGGGCGGTTTGCGATTGTGTGAGATGGGGGGAATCGAAGGACGGAAGCGGGCACTCACGAAGTGGGTCGCTGAGTCGGGGTAGCGAACACTTTGTATTTTGTAAGTAATCGAAACAAAATACTTAGTGATTCGTGACCGATGACCCCCATCTCGTGGGGGAATCGAAAGGCGGAATTTTCTACTAACCTAAGATAACGCCGAAAGTATATCCATATCGCTTTCAACACAAGTAACTTCAGGAAGGGACAAGAAAAACAATTTACTTTTGAACCCTGAAACAATAATTCTTTTATTTAGACCCATAGCCATCCCTGCTTCATACCTAGCGCTTTCTTGATCTGATTCCCAAAGATATACAAGAAGGTCAGCTTGCTGAACAGCTGCTCGTTCGTCGATAGCTCTTTGCGGTTGGTCCTCGTCTTTTTCATTTTCTATACCTGTAACCCAATCAAAAGTAATAGTATGCCCATTTTGTTTAAGCATCTCCATTACAGATTGTGCTCGTTTGAGGTTCTTTCCTGCAACATATATTTTAAACATGTTTCGATTATACCAAAATACTTAGTGATCCGTGCCCGATGACCCCCATCTCTACAAAGAATAAAAAACGAGTCGCGCCTCTTTCAAGGAGCGACTCGGATATTTCTACAGCATTAATTTATGCCCGTTGACGAATGAAGTCCATCACCTGTTCAGCATCAGGATCCAGTACCGTAAAGAACTGCTCGGCATTAATTACTCCTTTCATACCAGATGGAACTTGAGCAGTTGTGCCAAGAACCTTTGATATAGTCTCATCAAACTTGCATGGTTGTGCGGTCTCCATAACAATCATCGGAACACCGTCATTTATCATTCTCCGTCCCGCACTCATCGCGATAGCAGTATGTGGATCAATAATTACATCATACTGATTGTAAGTTTCGCGGATGACAGCATATGAATCAGCCTCACTGATAGAATGAGACGTAATGCCGGTGGCGTTAATTTCATTCAACAGGTGTGATAAGTCAAATCTGCCGGTATCCTTCAGTTCACGCCAGAGTCCTGCAACTCGCACCGCATCCCCACCCAAGAGGTGATAAATGTAACGCTCGAAGTTCGATGCACTGGTTATGTCCATAGAAGGGCTCGATGTAGTGATAGTCTTCGAGCGTGGCTGATAAATGCCAGTAACGAAGAACTCGTGCAATACATCGTTTTCGTTTGTTGCAAGGATCAAATTGCGAATAGGCAAGCCCATCATCTTTGCGACATAAGCTGCGTAGATGTTTCCGAAATTACCTGTAGGAATTGCAAAATCAACCTGACCCCCTGCTTCACCACAAGCCCGAGAATACGCACGAAAGTAATACGGTACCTGGGCGGCAATGCGGGCCCAGTTAATCGAATTAACAGCGCCCAGACTATACTTCTGCTTAAACTCAGCATCAGCATTAATCAACTTTACAATGTTTTGGCAGTCGTCAAACGAACCCCTGATTGCGATATTGTGTATCGCCTCATCGTTAACCCCCCACATTTGAGCCGATTGAAAAGCGCTCATTCCCTCACGAGGTGAGAGCATAAAAACACTAATACCCTTGCGTCCAAGCATCGCTCGTATTGCAGCTGAACCAGTGTCTCCAGAAGTTGCGCCGAGGACATTGAGGTTCTTGCCGCTCAAAACCGTTTCAAACAAATGGCCGAGAGGCTGAAGCCCAAGATCTTTAAACGCTAGGGTTGGTCCATTGCTCAGTCGTGCCAAAAACAAATTGTTGTCAAGCTTATGGATTGGAACGATTTCGAAAGCATTATCACCGTTATTGACGTTTCCAAAGATTTCCGGTTTGTAAGAATTGCGCACCGCAGTCCAAAGCTTGCTCGCATTCATATCAGGAGCAAACTTTTTCATAATCGCAAATGCTACTTGATGGTACTCATATTTACAAAATTGATCAATTTCGTCTTTCGTTACCCTTGGAAAGTGATCGGGAACATACAGGCCTCCATCCTTTGCGAGTCCTGCAAGTACCACCTCTGGAAAACCCAATATCCCGCCTTTTCCACGTGTCGATATGTACTTCATCTTCTGCCGTCCTCTCTTTTTAGTTAACAAAATTGTACAACCCCGCCGACCACAAATACTACACGAAAACGGCAGGAAAGCAATGTTTGATATGTATGAGAAACTTTGTCTCTTTGATCTCTCTATTCCTCTTTTTATCTATACAAAATACTGCGGTGGGGGTATACTAGCTGGAATGCCCTCTCCTCACCGCATCCTTCTCAAACTCTCTGGCGAGCAGTTCGCGGGAAAAAACAGTTTTGGAATTGATACGGATTTTATTCTTGAACTTGCAAAAGAACTTCATGAGGTGATAGCGGAAACAAAAGTGCAGATCGTCATCGTTGTGGGTGGTGGTAACTTTCTCCGAGGTGCGACCCTAGTGAAAATGTTGCCAAAAAACGAGGCGTCGATCGAGCGAGCAACGGCCGACTACATGGGAATGCTCGCGACCGTCATGAACGGCATGGCCCTCGTCGACATCCTTGAACACTTTGGTCAGCCAGCACGACTCCAGACACGTATTCGGATTGACTCGGTTGCTGAGCCATTTATCAGAAGGCGTGCGATTCGTCATCTCGAAAAAGGGCGCGTGGTGGTGATTGGTGGTGGGACGGGAAATCCATTTGTAACCACCGACACCGCTGCGGTTTCTACTGCGCTTGAGCTCAACTGCGACATTGTCCTCAAGGCTACAAAAGTTGACGGTGTCTATTCAAAAGACCCACACAAACATGCGGATGCGGTAAAGCTTGGCACTATCTCACACCTCGATGATATCAAAGACGAAAATATTTCTGTGATGGACAATGCGGCGATCTCGCTTGCGATGGACAACAAGCTCCCCATACGCGTCTTTGACCTTTTGACTCGCGGAAACATCAAGCGCATTGCAAAAGGAGAAGACGTGGGAACGTTGGTTGTCTAGTCAAAAACGTTTGTATCAGTATTTTTATTGCTACTAAACTAAATTATTCTCTGAAGCGTTCTGTTCAACTCACAACAATTCTTGCAATTCTTTTCACAATCTCTTTCTGTTTTTTTTAATTTCTTTCGTAAGGCAATGAGGTGAGCAATCTTTGTATCAATGACGCCAAGTTTTGCGCGCAGTATCGGAACATTCTTAGAGCAACCAAGCGGATCCTTGAGGTAGCGCGAAATTGTCACTTGAACTTCTTTCAAAGTAAATCCGAGATCCTTTAAATCTCTAACTGCGAGCAAGCGCTCTAAGTCTACATCCTTGTAGTTTTTATAATTATTAGTTTTCCGCACAACACGAGAAACATCAAGAATACCTATTTTTTCATAAAATCGAATCGTATCGATGCTGAAACCGCTTTTTTCTGATAGTTTGCTGATTAACATAGGAGAACTTGACTATGGAGTATACTCTACAGTATATCATAGGACCATTAGTAACTAAAAAAATAAATTTATGAACAAATCAAATTTTTGGAAATATATTGTAGGAACATTAGGTGTTGCATGTTGTGCTGTGCCAATATGGCTCTTTGCAACAGCTGGAGTATTTAGTTTCTCCTTGTTTACAGAGAAACTCGAAATTATAGTACTAGCCGGCATTACCTTAGTTGTCGCAATCTTTCTATTCCTAAAGAAAAAGAAGGCGCATCATGGCAACACTTGTGCTATTGAATGTGAATGTGGAAAGCACCCCGAAGAAGAGAAAACTTGTTAATACCTTAATTTAAAGAGAGTATAATTTGTAATATGAATAACTATACTGAGCAAAATAAAATTATGAACAACGAGAAGCAGCTAACTAACCCCCCATCAACACCCTTAGAAGGTACCCCCGCTATTGAGGAGGCTGAGCGACAGATTTTTGGGAACAACTACGAAAAAGTAGAGATTATTCATCGTTTTTCAGATAACCACCCATGGTTTCATCCCGTTCTTGTTTCCGGAGTAATTGTAATTATTGTTTGTATAGTCCTTGCAACTAAACATAAGCTCTCCAAGCAATCCCTATAGCTCGAACAGCCAGGGCACTTCAAATTTAGGTCAATTTATCCCCAAAACTCGCTGGTGAAATAATTAAAATTAATAATTCCCTGAGAGATTGCAAAAATATATAGAATTGAAAGTACGAGGCCGAGGATAGAGAGCGCGAGGCCTATCTTTGCCAACTTTTTACGTGTTGACCTAAGACCAATTATTGAAAGTATAATCCCGACAGCAGAGTAGAGCACGCCAAAGAGAAGCACCACCCACGAAAAAACTGCAAGAACACCAAGTGCCACCCCCACGAGTGCACATTTTTCATGAACACCGAGAGCATGGCTGTCTGCCTTGTTTTTTAAAAGCTCGGGAGGAATAAACGATATTTCAGGAAACGGGACTGTGGAATACGTCTTCGTAGAATCCACCTGATTGTCCTCTTTTTTAGTAATATAAAGGTGTTCGTTGTCCATACCTCTACAGTGTATCAAATTCTGACGGAAATCAAGCTATTGCCATTCCTGAGGATCTCAGTGTAGCCACTCTGGCAGCAAGAACCCCAAAAGGGGTTCTACAACAATTAGTGTGGAAGATTTAACTCAGCTTTTAATGGCTAATTTACTTAAAATTTAAAAATCGTTGTTTTTAAAGTATATTTTGACAAATTTCTTATAAGAAGGAAGCCTTGTATGACCTGCGGGGTGTCT
>JAUSES010000055.1 GCA_030649835.1 bacterium | reverse complement strand
TGAATTACGAAACTCTGGTTTTCCGTCTTTGCGAGTTGGTAATCCAACGTGGCAATCCAGAGTTTATCGAGCATAATCCTGGATTGCTTCGCTTTGCTCGCAAAGACGATGCTGGGATATTTCAGTTTCGTAATTCAAAGTATTATAAGTAATCGATTTTAAACACCATGTTCACTACACAATTTTTTCTTTCTGTTTTGGGGGCGACGGTCGCAGGATATGCCGTAGGGGCTATCTGGTACTCTCCGCTTCTTTTTATGAATGCGTATCTGAAGGTGCTCGGCAAAGACACCACTGACCACGAGGCCAACAAGAAAGAGTTCGCCCGCGTCATGATTTATGGATTTTTGAATACGGGAGCGACTGCGTTTGCACTAGCGGTTATTTTGATGCTCCTTTCTCCATCAACGTTTCTTGGATATTTTTATATTGTGCTCTTTATTTGTTTTTCGTTTGTTGTCACCACAAAATTTAGCGACCTCATTTATGCATCAGCGGGGCACCATTGGGAACGCTCAGCGCAAATCCTTTTTCTCATAAACTCTGGCTATTATATATTTTCTTTTGGAGCGATGACCGTCGCTTTTTGGTTCCTTAGGTAACCACTCTTACTACTTATTCATCATCTCTTCTATCTCCTTTTCTTTCTCTTTTTCTAAGCGGTTTTCTGCGGCAACCATGCGGAAAATTCTGCCAATGTGTTTGAGAACTCTGTGTCCTGTTAAATAGTGCACAAGAAGAAGTACGATGAGCAAAGCGAGAACAATCGCGAGCACTAACGCATAGTTTTTCTCGATCCATTGTTTCGGCGTACGGCTCACGTCAACGGAAACATCACGCACGTTTCCTGCCTTGTCTATTGCGCGCACGATCACCTTTGACTCTCCTGAAACGGTGTCTGGAAGCTGGTACGGACTTTCCGACCATATAAAAATGGGTGAGATTGCCTCCTTGTTTGCCTTATCAATTACCGCCACTTCATAGTGATCCACTCCCGAGAGTGCATCTGTCGTGAAAAAAGAAACGAGCGTTCGATTCACTCCCCCACCGATTGCAATCACCGCATCAGTTTGAGGTTTAAATTGTGCCGGACTTGTCGCATCTACACGAAGCAAAAAATGCGTAGTGGCTCCCCACACTCCTTGTCTCTGCCCTTTAATGTGGAAGTACCAGATGCCGTCATTTAAATTTTGAAAACTCGTGGAAACATTCTCTCCTTCACTGGTGTTGTCGGGAATGGTGTTTGGCCTATCATCTAGGACATAGCTAAAATCTGTCACTCCTCCCTCTTTTTCAAAATTTAAAATTGGATTGTTATTGTTGTACCACTCTGAAGAAAACGGGTGTGTTTCGGAAGTAACTCTCATTCCTTCTGCGGGGCGCGGGGTTATGGTAAAAACGCCATTTCCAAACTCAGCCTGTACCTCCGTCCCCATTCCGTCGTTTGCAAGTATTTTTGAAACTGAAGCTACACTAATTTTTGCATCACCAGTTTTCTTGGCTCTAAACGTAATCGTGGTGATAAGCCCGCTACTCGTAATGATTCCATTTGGAACAATACCAGAAAATCGCGCCCTCCCCTCCGTGTTGGAATAAAAAGGTGGCTCAAGCCAAACTTCAATCAAAGACTTCCCAGCAGATGGGCGCACAATCTCTAATTTATCTGCAGGATACCGGAGATTCAAGTCCACTGCATTTACGCTCCCCTTTTTTGTGTTTAAAAAAACTGAAACTTCAAACACAGACCCTTCCAAAACAGTTTGATTGCTTGGAGAAAAAAATATAGTCGCCTGCTGAAGTAGTGTTCTTGCTTCCACAGCAAGGGCAAAAGTGGGTGCACTGAAAAGAACTATTAACGTAAATAAAGAAAAAAGTACTACTTTTTTAAACATACATATAATTGTAGCAAATCTAAAGCCATATTTGCTATCGTGTAGTGATTAGCTCGGGGGCAAAAAGACTCCGGAGTGTCGACCGCGTCTTTGGTCCTGCCTCTCCTTTTTCACCTTTAATATTATGCTCTCTCTGAAAGGCAGTGATCGCGGTGTGAGTGCACGGTCCAAAAAGTCCCGAAATTGGGCAGTCATTTTTTGTATAGTTTTCTGGTGGGTAAAAACCTTTGTGACTAAGTGCCGCCTGAAATGAAAGAACCTCTTTGTTTGCCAAAAGTGTTTTCTTCACTGGCGTTTTCCCTTCGTAGGGTAAAAATGTACTTTCATACGGAGAAGAAATAACCGATGGTTCATGAAAAAAATCAGCGAGCCCGAGGTATGTTTGAAATGCCAATTCTTTCAAAACAGGTGTTCGCACACTTTGCGTTCTCAGTTGCGGTTCATAAATATATCCGTATTCAACGAGCACACTTGCTGCATCTACGGTATTTCCACTTCCTAGCGCAATGAGCTCCTGGTCTTCCACAACTCCCACTGCCTCACCATCGAGGTTGCTCACAGGAAACATTTTAGAAAGACGCTTGAAAATATGTTTTGAAACTTCAGCTGATGCTTCTGCATTTGAATACTGTCGCTCGGGCGTATAAATAGTAAAACCGTTGTATTCGCCGGGGTTGTTTACTTTTCGAGGGGCGCTGTCGTTGAAATGTACATGGAGTATAATGTCCACTTTGTGTTCGTTCGCCCATTTATTAATACCATAGAGACGGAGCGCCACATCTGTGGGCGCATCGTTGTGCTCTACTCCGTTATTTTTTGTTGTTATTTTTCCCTCTTGCACGAGACGCGCCATCTCCTCTTTTTGTGTGTTCACAAATTTCTTTATTTCTTCTGCACTCGATGCAAAATAGTTTTCCAAAAAAGGGTTCCGTCTTTCACGTCCTCTCGCAAGCACCACCTCGTAGTGCCCGTCTTCCACAAGATACTGCGCGAGATAAAGTGCGAGGTCAGCATTGAGGTCGCGCTCTTTTATTCCCTGATATTCTGCCCCGCCAAAATCTGGCTCATGTCCGGGAACAATGAGTATGTTCAATTTTTTCTTAGTGCTTGAAGCATTTTTAAAAGTGTCCTGCAGTTGCGCTGAAGTCGTACTTTGAGTAAAAAACACTGCCGCGCCCATTTTTGTATTACCTATCGCACTTCCGACTTTTTCATCATACCCACCAAGCAAAAAAACTATTCCAAAAAACGCAGTTACAAAAAATATTTCGGGGAGGTGCTTCATTGATTATATTCTCTCATTAAAAAGAAAAAGTCTCAAACAATCTGATGTTCTATATGAAAAAAAGTGTAGAGAGGTATACTCCCACACCTACTTTTTTATAATCTACTTTTTCCTGTTCTTGGTTCTAAATAGAATATCAACACTATGTGAAAAGTAGGTGTGGGGGTATACTGTATGTATCTATGGACGACTACACTATCTCTTGGGTTGCGCCCGAGCACGACCATCACGAACACAGCGCCGACTGGTACTGGGCGGTCGGTATTATCTCTTTCTCTCTCGCAGTAGCATTTGTTATTTTGGGCAACATGCTTCTTTCTATTATCATTGTTCTCGGCATGGGCACACTTCTCGCTTTTGCAAAACATCCCCCACGCAATCTCGAATATCAAATTTCAAAAAAAGGTGTTCGCAGAGGGACAACGCTCTACCCTTGGGACACCCTAGAATCATTTTGGATTATTGATGGAAAAGAAAACGTGCGCTACCCGCATAGCCCAAAGCTTCTCCTTGTCTCAAAAAAACCACTCATGCCTCACATTGTTATAACGCTTACTGAAGCAGTAATCGACGAGGTGCAGGAAACGCTCGCTCAAATGCTTCACGAGGTCCCCCAAGCCGAACCCCTCCCCGACCGCCTCATGCGCATAATTGGGTTTTAGCCGTTTTTGCATTTTTATAATTTCGTGGTAAAGTGCTGTTTGTCAGTTACTTTCGTTTCTAGTCTAATTCTTTTGACTTTGAGACTTTTAACTTTCGACTTATTTACGCCCTTGTCGTTGTAATGCTTAGTCTAAATCAATAATAAAGAGGTGGAGTAAGAAATAAAATCAGACGAATTTGCCCTCGTCGTTCAATGGATAGGATATGGGTTTGCGGTACCCACGATGTAGGTTCGATTCCTGCCGAGGGCACAACCAAAGAAAAATCCCCCACTTTAAGTGGGGGATTTTTCTTTGGTTGTGCCCGAGAGTAAGCCAACTGCTTAGCTTACGTGCGGATCGTAAATTTCACACAACTATGTTGTGGAAATCTTACGACATGATTTTTGATGTGCAAAAATCAGAGTCAAAAGGTTGAGCTTGTCGCAACGAGCCGAAGGCGAAGTGGGATGCGAAACCTATGCAATTCCTGTAAGGAATGACGTGATGTACCTGCATTCCTTCTAGGTGGGAATCTTATTTAATTTTCTCCTCTATTTTTTCAATTCGCACACGGAGCTCGTCATTATCTGCTTTCAATTTTTCGTTTTCCGCCTTAAGTTCCTTCACTGAATTTACCAAAGGAACAACAAACTCAGAATAGTTGAGTGAATAAAAATCCTTTACATTTGCAGGTTTGTTGAGACCATAAAAAGGAATACCTGTGGACTCTACTTCTTGAGCAATAAATCCGCTGTGCGGAACCTTGGTGGTGTCTGCTCTTAAATTAAATGTTACCGGGCGAAGCTTCATAATAAAATCAAGTCCGTGTGCATAATCCATAATATTTTCTTTTTGACGTCCATCCGAAAGTGTTGACCATGCAACCTGCCCGCCGATTTGAGTGACCGCCGTGTTCCCTACGCGAACCCTATTGGAAGCAGTTACACTTGCTCCATTACCAATTGCTGTAGCATTTGTAAGAGCGCCCGAGGCAACATCAGCCCCATAACCAAGAGCTGTATTTAAATATCCTGTGGTGTTTGTATTTAGCGAGCTATAACCAAATGCAGTATTGTTATAGCCAGTTGTATTATACCGGAGGGCAGTATATCCTCCCGCAGTATTAGAGGAGCCGGTGTTTCCTGATGGGTAGCCTCCGAGAGCCTGATAGCCTATCGCGGTATTAGAAGATCCAATGTTGTTTAAAAGAGCCTGTACACCATTTGCTGTATTATAGTCGCCTGATGTATTACTACTCCCACCAAGTGCGCCGAAACCAGTCGCCGTATTATAATTTCCTGTTCTGTTGGCATAAAGAGCGCCATACCCTGTTCCAGTATTATAGGAAGCGGTTGTGTTATACCTGAGAGCATGTGCGCCACTCGCAGTATTATAAACTCCTGTCGTGCTTATAGAATTTAAAGCGAAATAACCGATACCCGTATTGTATGTACCTGTACCGCCAGGTAGAACACTTGTACCAACTGCAGTATTAGAACCAATATTTCCACCCCCCTTTCCAATTGTTACTCCATTCACCACTACATCTGCTGCACTAGTTAAACTTCCTACGCTTGAAGCACCTGTGGAACTGAAACTGCCTCCTGACAGAGATCCTGTTGTGGAAATAGCTCCCCCCCCCTGCATCCAAACTCCCTACCGTTAACCCACCTGATTTAATCTGTGCAGTGGCACTCGTGTTGAGTGGTGCAGAAACGTTTCCACCTGGTGGTGTCGCCGTAGGGGCTGTCCATGCGTAGACATAAGAGAGGCCGAAAGAGAGTACAGTGGCGAGGAGAATAACTTTGAGAGATAGTAGTATTGATTTCATAGATTATGTGGTTATTTTATAATATTTCAATTTCACTTGCCGAAAATTCCTTGTTTGTTTTTATATTTTCTGTTGCAGAAACAACAATAATATCATCCATTGCAATATCTGAGATATTAATTTTCGTGCGGGTAAGTTCTGGTGGCGTAGGGGGTGTGACTCCTGCACTTTTACCTGTCTGAATATTTTTCATAAATACATCCATCCTAGCCCGAAAGGCTTCAGTGTCCCCTTGTGAGATTTTTGTTATTTTCGTTGTCTCTGTAATTAATACAATACGGTCAATAAGCGCTGGGTCGTCAAATGGGTTCTGTGATTGTCTGTGAACAATAATACGACTGCCATCTACTTTCAAAACCGTACCCGTGATGTTACGAATATCCTCTGGTGTACGGAACATATCACCCATAGTACTCTCTAGTACAAGTTTTTTTGCAGCATCAAAACCTTCTTGATAGCGATCGCCTGTACTCATCGACGTAGCAAGAAAGGCGACGAGCCCAGCCCCGAGTGCAAACGCAATAAAAATAACTATGATGTACTGAAATATGTGACTTTTACAGACAAGAGTATTTTGGTTTTGTTCCATAGTTAATTTAAGTATACTCCTAATATCTAGCAGTTCAAGGGAAAATACTAAAATCCTCGTACTCCCAAAAAACAACGCAACAGGGACTGTGTGTTGACGAAGCCAATGAAGATCTCTACCACAAAAAAAGCCTTAATTTTACTTCGGCATTGTAAACACTGTTCCTTTGTGCATCTTTGTATTTTTCTGAAGTTTTTGCTCCCATGACATCTATTTGCCATTTCGGCCCAATCTTATACGTAACCCCGAGCTCGATTTTTTCAGATGAGGGAATGAATCTCTCGTATTCAGATGTCTTCTTTTCATAGCTTACTGTTGATTTAAATTTTTCTTCTTCTAGACCAATCTCTATCTTCGATCGCTCCCCCCAATCAAGTTCGCTGTTTTTTACCTCGACATTTATAATACTCCCTTCAAAAACCTTAACCTCTCCCCCAATGACAAAATTCTTCGCTACTTCTTTTGTTGCAATATTTTGATTTTGATAATCAGTGAATGTTCCGCGAGTCATATTTGATGCTTCAACGTAAAACCTTCCGACATTATTGGGATCCACATACACCAACCGCCCGCCATATGTTGCGTCTGCTTGCCCTCCAGTCAAACTATTCTTTGAATTTTTAGAATTCCCTCCTAGCTCCCTGCTTATAGCTCCTGCAAGTGTTGCTCCCCAATTTATAACGAATTCTCCGTACTGGTCTTTTGTAAATTGTTTTTGGTCGATATAATCAACAGCCAAATTCACAACAAGTTCCTCTGATGAAACAGCTTCATCTCGCAAGGTTTTAACGTCCATGTTTAATACAGTGACCCCTAGCTCGACTCCCAAATTCTCACTACTGGCTCCTATCTTCCCGCGCCAAGCACTTAAGCTTTTTAATGATTGGTACGGATTATTTTGCGTATCTTCAAATTTAAAAAACGCTAGACCTACACTATCATTTCCCAGTTTTATTTCCTTAATTTCCGGGCTTATTTTTATCTCTAAACTTTTTCCTTCTTTTTTAATTTTACCTTGTTCTAGATTCGTTTCCAATCTTTCTACTGATTCCTCTAGTGCGGTGGCCATACCCACAACCTCCTGTGCTCGGCTCTTTACAGGAAACAATAACTCACTACTATTCCCAACAAATGTGTTCAATACTGTCACTGATCTGTGGTATCTTTCCGCGACCCCAAGTGCGTCATGGTAATCAAGGGTTCCCGTGGGGACCAAGGTTCCGTAATCAAGAAATGCTATCTGTTTTTGCTCCCCCTCTCCCACGGCGAGTCCAGTCCAAATGTGGTTCGATTTTCCTTCATCTCCGAGAAAAGATCCCCCTTGCAGCCATGCCTCTACCCCTAAGCTCTCAGCTGTTTTAACCAGAAATGTATGAATATTCCCACAAGTACCGGATGTAGTGTCGGGATAATAATAATCAACTTGTCCCCTTAAAGCTTTAAACATTTTATCGTCTGATACGGCAACAAATTCACCACTATTTAAAATATCTTTGTTGTAGGTTTTCTCGAGATAATAACCAATATCCTGCAAGATCATCACCTTTTGCTTCTCGCTAAACCCGCCTTTTTGAGATGCAGGTAAATTTATAAAAAACTCGCTCGCACTGCTTGATCCAAGAATAGCATTAAATTGCGACTGAGTATATTCATAAACATCCGCTAAGGTAACTCCCTTGTAAAATTCTGACTTACTTTCCATTATTCCCTCGGCGGTTGTCTTGTCCCACCAGGGTGAAATGCTCTCTAGGTGCTTTCCATTCACCTCCTCCTTAGTGGTCCCAATTGAAATCTCAATTTTTGTTGCAATTTTTTGCCAATCGAAATCAGCTATTTGGTTTTTCGAGGATTTTTTATCTCGCGCCTGTGAATATCCCTCTTCTCCCACGGCCGGCAATTCCTTATCAGTATTTTGTTCGCTCGCAAAAGCCGAGGAGGCGGATGCAAACAAAGACAAGGCAAGAAGAAGGTTAGCTGATTTTTTCTTAAATTTTTCTGGCTCTAATTTCTCTAAAAAATCTGTGCTCTCATTTAAGATCCTCTTTTCATTGCTCTGAAAATCCTCCCGGATTTCCTCTCCGGTATTTACCTTTTCTACTTTTTTATTTATGTGAAAATTTTCAAACATATTGTTCAAGTTCCTTTATTAATTTCCTAATCTCTCCCTCTTCTATCTCTAAAATTTCTGCTGAAAATGTCCCCGTTGGGTTCTTTGCGAAATTAATTTTCTTTTTTAGAAGGTCAACAAAAAGTTGAATTTTTTCAGGAAATCCCAAAAATATTCCCATTTGTTGTTGGCGCTTTGTGAAAGAAAAAGAAACAAAAAAATCTCTTACTATTTTTTGATCTTCTTGTGAGATCTTTTGTTTATCCAAAACTTCTTGAATTTGACTGTAATCTTTCATTTTATTTTTTCTCTGTCGAAAGTCCCGCATCCTTCCACGCGGTTATCCCTCCTTCAAGATTTGTTACGTCCTTGAAACCAATTTCGTTCATATGTGCCACGGCTCGACTTGAACGTCCACCAAGTTTGCAATTTACAAGATATGTCGCATTTGGATCAAGCTTCTTAATTTTTTCTTCAAACTTTTCTCCTTGAATATCAATATTTTTTGCACCAGCGATATGCCCCTCAGCAAATTCCTCCGGTGTCCTTACGTCAACCACTACCACTTCTCCGTTGTTAATAAATGTTTGCGCTTCTTTTGCAGTGATATTTTTCATTTTTCTATCGTAACAAAAAATCCGTCTTTCTAAAAGGCGGATTTTTCAACTATTATTTTACTTTCCCTATTGCTTTTGCAAGGCGGGACTTTTTGCGGGCTGCTGCGTTTTTCTTGATCGTGTTACCTTTTGCTGCCTTGTCTATTGCCTTGTAGGCCTTTGAAAGGAGCGCTTCTGCGGACTTTTTGTCCTTTGAGGCAACGAGGGTTCGTACCTCTTTTACGACCTCCTTCATAGCCTTACTTCTGCGAGCATTGTAAACAGCCTTACGAGCGGAGCTACGAATATTGCGTTTTGCTGATTTGATAATTGGCATATTCCCTACAATATACAGCATTTTTAGGATTTTGCAAGCCCCCACACCTATGCCCGCATTGTTCTGCTTTTGCAAACTTTCTGTACTTCTATAAATGTTTATTACCTTGTGTTCTTCCAAGACAATCTGCGTTATTGAACAGAACAAAAGCCATGCGGACATAGGTGTGGGGGCAAGTGGTATTTATTTCCGATGATTTCCTAGTTCTGGTACAATACACAATATGATCGCGCATCTTTCAGGTACTATTCTTTTTGTTAGTGACAAATACACCATCATTGAAACTTCGGGTGTGGGGTACAAGGTACGTGTAACCATCGACACTCTCCAAGTACTCAAAAAAAGCATGGGCAATAAGACAGCACTTTGGATACACACCGCTGTGCGAGAGGATGCGCTCGATTTATATGGATTTCAAAATCAAAATGAATTGGAATTTTTTGAAATGCTTATTAGTGTTTCGGGTATCGGGCCAAAGGGTGCACTGGGGATTTTAAATGTTGCACCGGTTGAGCACCTCAAGGAAGCGATCGCTATGGGCGACACCGCAGCACTCACCAAGGTTTCTGGCATCGGCTCAAAGAGTGCGCAGAAAATAATTCTCGAGCTCCGGGACAAGCTCGGCGGAAGCGAAGGTGAAACAGGAGGCACGATGTTGGGCGTCGAGAGAGACGCAATAGAGGGACTGGTAGCGCTCGGCTACGCCGAGCGCTCCGCCCGTGAAGCCCTCAAAAAAGTCCCCCCTGAAACCAAAGGCACCGGCGCACGCATCAAAGAGGCGCTTAAACAACTTGGAAGGAAAAACTAAAATGGAAAACATTCTACGCATCATAAAAAAAATTGTCCCACTCAATATTTTTCGTTCTCTCCAGCCTGCGTATCATTTTTCGCTCGCTTTCTTGGCTTCCGTTTTTTATCGCTTCCCTTCGCGTCATATTAAAATTGTTGTTATTACCGGCACAAAAGGAAAAACGTCCACAACTGAAATAGTGAGCGCTATTTTAGAGGAAGCGGGATACAAAACCGCTCTTCTTGGCACTCTTCGATTTAAAATAGGCGATGAGGAGGAGCGTAATCTCTACAAGATGACGGTCCCCGGGCGATTTTTTGTCCAGCATTTTCTCCGTCGCGCGGTAAAGGCGAAATGTGATTGGGTGGTAATAGAAATGACGTCAGAAGGCGCTCGACAGTTCCGCCATCGTTTTATAGATCTTGATGCGCTTATTTTTACCAATCTCTCCCCCGAGCACATCGAGTCTCATGGCTCGTTTGAAAACTATCTAGACGCAAAACTCTCCATCGCACGCGCTCTTGGAGGCTCGCCAAAGCGCCCGCGCACTATTGTTGCAAATGCCGACAATCAATATTCAAAAGAATTTCTCGCTGTGGATGCTGACATAAAAACTACCTACTCACTCAAGGACGCTGAGCCGTACGCATTAAAAAAAGATTCAACTTCGTTTAACTTTATGGGCTCCCCGCTTGAGGCGCATCTTTCGGGCGCATTCAATCTTTCCAACATGCTTGCAGGGATTTCTTTTGCACGTACTATCGGCGTGGCCCCCGAGGTCATTCGTCGCGCGCTTTTAAAATTTCATGGCATTCGTGGACGTGTGGAGCGCATAAATGCGGGGCAGGATTTTGATGTTATTGTTGATTATGCACACACGGTTGACTCACTAGAAAAAGTGTACGAGGTTTTTCAAGACTCGCGAAAGATTTGTGTGCTTGGTGGCACGGGTGGTGGACGCGACTCGTGGAAGAGACCTGCGATGGGTGCGGTTGCGGGTGCTCACTGTGATGAAATAATTCTCACCAACGAAGATCCGTACGACGAAGATCCAGCGAAAATTATTAATGAAATCGCGGAAGGTATAAATAATGCTCAGTATGAAATAATTCTTGACCGTCGTCTGGCTATTGCGTCTGCGCTCATTCGTGCACGCACCGGCGACACTGTCATCATCACTGGCAAAGGCACCGACCCATACATTATGGAGGCAGACGGCAAAAAAACTCCGTGGGATGATGCACAGGTTGCCCGCGAGGAGCTACAAAAAATCGGTTTCAAAGAAAAGTAATTTTTTGTTACACCCCCACCTACTTTTATCTATACAAAAAGGAGCGTGAAGGGTATACTATCCAAATGCACACAGTATCCCTCTTCCCCCACCTTTTTGATTTTCAAATGCTTGGCATCTTTATGCTTCGTACTACGCTTGGGCTTATTTTCGTTTATTTTTGGTATGAGAAAGTTTTTCTATTTAAAAAAGATCAGATTCATTTTTATGAAAAGCTTGGGCTCAAACCTGCAAAAACTTTTTTTCTTATTATCTCATCTGTTGAAGGTCTCGCCGGCGTCCTTTTGGTAATTGGTCTCTATACGCAAGGTGCCGCTCTTGTAACTGGATTACTTATGTCTGTTGCGACGCTCATCAAATGGCGTAAGCCGTCGGCATTGCCAAAAAACACTACTGACTTTTATATTATCCTTGCTGTTGTTTCGTTCTCTCTTCTCTTTCTTGGTCCAGGGGCGTTTGCGGTGGATTTGCCGTTGTAGTTTGGGGGGGGAGGTCAGGGGAATCTGCCAAGAACATTTTTACTCGCCGTCGCTTGGATTTTGTGGTCACAGATATTTTATTCGCCGTCGCTCATAAAATTCCGCGACCCCGGCTCGTGGTTTTGTCTGGTGACAAAACATCCCTGCGCCTCGCACAAACTAAAAATCTGCCGAAGGGCAGATTTTCTTAACGTTTGTGCGCCCAGTAGTCTCGGTCACGAGTTACTAAGTCGCGAGGCTCGAGAATTTTTGTTTGTGGCCACAGATAATTTTCTCGTCGACACTCAAAAATTTCTTCGGCCCCGGCTCGCGATTTTGCGTGTTCGCAAAATATCGCTCCGCCTCGCACAAAGCGAAAGAAGTGCCGCAGGGCACTTCTTTGAAAAACCGCTTTGTGCGCCCAGTAGTCTCGGTCCCGAGTTACTAAGTCGCTTCGCTCCCAAGTACTCGCGACCCCGGCTCACTGTCGCTGCGCGACATGTTCCGCCTTTCGATTCCTAACGCAAGTGAAGCAGTTCACTTGCTCGTGGTGCGCCCAGTAGGAATCGAACCTACGACCGTCTCCTTAAAAGGGAGCTGCTCTACCGACTGAGCTATGGGCGCATTATGCAATTACAATATTTACCAAAGCTTATGTCCAAGACACGAACAAGCTTGTTCGGCTATGGGCGCATATATATAAAGACTGTAACGAAAAAATACTACCATAAATAGTGGTTTTTTCAAATTTTTTTGGTTCTTCGACAATTAGTGTGGTGGATAACTAACAAAGACGGCTCTGTTAAGCTGTAAAAGGGTCAAGACCAACTCAAATCATCGCTAGACACCCCGCAGGTCATACAAGGCTTCCTTCTTATAAGAAATTTGTCAAAAT
>JAUSES010000043.1 GCA_030649835.1 bacterium | reverse complement strand
AGTTGGGCAGGTCCAAAACAAATCTATCGCACCCCGCACCGTAGAAGGCACTGCCATTAAATTTGTAATCCCATGTAGCAAATCCTCTGTCTGAGTAGAAGTTGCTTCCTCCGTTGAAGTTGCCTGCTCCGAGCTTGTTGAAGAGGTGGTGATTGCTTCCTCTGTTGAAGTGGCTTGCGTTGAGCTTGCCTGCGATGAGTCTGTCGAATCCGTCGTGGTTGCCTGCTCTGTGGTAGTCGCTTGCTGTGTTGTAGTTGCTTGCACTGAGCCTGTCGAAGTGGCCTGTTGAGTAGTACTTGCCGAACTCGTTGAAGTGGCCTCAATAGTTGTGGTGGCTCCCTGTTGTTGAAGCTCGGGTTCAACAACTTTTGAATTCCCGCCACTCCCACTGCTTCCACCACCCGATGGCTTAATTTTTTGGGTATCAGTAGTAGTTGAAACGCTTGAGGTCGCTACAGATGCGAGAGCTAATAATCGGTCTAACTCTGCTTGTTTTTCTTTTATGGCTTGCTCAAGCTCTGCTTTAATTTTTAACAAATCCTCATAAGCGGTGGTTGAATTTTCTGGCTCGCTAACAACTTGCTCCGCCTGATTGGCAATTTCTTGGCTCTGCTCGGCAATATCCTCAAGCTCTTGCTCTTGCGGAAGTTGCGGAGGTCTGCCCTCCTCCGATTCAGAGGAGGTCTGCCCTTCGCTGTTTGTAGCTGGTCCCACAAAAGAAGAAATTTGCGCTGTTGGCTTAAAGATTGCAAAAAAATCTTTGATTTGATTAACAATGCCTTCGGCTTTTTGTTTAATTTTATTGATTGTGTCTTTTATAAAGCCCTGGCTTTGGTTGGCTTGTAAGTTATTTAAAATAATGTCGCTTTGGTCAATCTCTGGCACCGCCTTACCAAACTCCACCTCCACTGTTGGTTGTTGAAGCTCGGGTTCAACAACTTTTTTATCCCAAGAGAAGTTGCCGTATTTGTCTTTAACTACTTGGCCTTTCACTCGCACAATAAACGGCTCAATCTTATCATTTTTATTGTATTTACTATCTACCCAAATATCCCACGGCCAAACTGTTGATTGGGCATGTTCTTGGTTTCCACCCAGAGTCCCCGTCCCGCCCCTATCTTGTGGTGGCTCAATGGCTTTTTGAGAATAAAACTCCACCACGATTTTAGCTTGAGTAGCGCTAATTGGCGAGTAAACAATAATATATGGTATATTTATTCCTGAATTCCAGTTTGAAACCGAACACTTGGCGATATAGAATATCGCCATATGAACAAGCAAAAAATAGAAAATAAAGAAAACAAAAAAGGTAGCCACATCAAAGAAGCGGAGAGGTTAGAAATAGATATTTTGTTAAG
>JAUSES010000042.1 GCA_030649835.1 bacterium | reverse complement strand
AGGGAACAGCTCAAACCACGAACTGACGACGGCCATGCATCACCTGTCCCACCGTTCTTGCGAAAGAATAATATTTCTACTATTCGTCGTTGGGATTTCTAACCTTGGTAAGGTTCTTCGTTTACCATCGAATTAAGCCACCTGATCCACCGCTTGTGCAAGTCCCCGTCTATTCCTTTGAGTTTTAACCTTGCGGTCGTACTTCCCAGGCGGATATCTTAACGCGTTAGCTGTGCCTCTCAGAGGGTCGATACTCCGAAAAGCTAGATATCATCGTTTAGGGCGTAGACTACTGGGGTATCTAATCCCATTCGCTACCTACGCTTTCGGATTTCAGCGTCAGAAACGTGCCAGTTTGCTGCCTTCGCTTTTGGTGTTCCCCATGATATCAACGGATTTCACCCCTACACCATGAGTTCCGCAAACCTCTCACGCCCTCTAGTTATGCCGTTTCCCCCGCAATTCTCCGGTTGAGCCGGAGGCTTTGACAAGAGACTAACATAACAACCTACATACCCTTTACGCCCAATAATTCCGGATAACGCTTGGGGTACTCGTATTACCGCTGCTGCTGGCACGAGTTTAGCAACCCCTTATTCATGAAGTACTATCAAAACTTTCTCCTTCATAAAAGACCTTTACATCCCGAAAGACTTCATCAGTCACGCGGCGTCGCTCCGTCAGACTTGCGTCCATTGCGGAAGATTCTCGACTGCAGCCACCCGTAGGTGTATGGTCCGTGTCGCAGTACCATCGGTGGAGGTCAGCCTCTCAGCTCTCCTAAGCGTCATTGCCTTGGTAGGCCATTACCCTACCAACTAGCTGATACTGCACAGGCCTCTCCCCAAGCGATAAATCTTTACCCTTGCGGGACTATCAAGTATTAGCCTACCTTTCGGTAGGTTATTCCTGACTCGGGGGTGAGTACCTATGTATTACTACCTCGTTCGCAACTCCCAGCCCATTCAATTTTCTATTGAGAGACTGAAGCGTATTCTTTTTTTAAGATGTCCGAGAGATGAACCATATTGCTTGAGAGATTTTTCTCTCGCAACACAATCTTCTTTCGCGGAATACGCTTCATAATACACCAACTTCCAATCGCCCCTTTCTTGAGTAAACGATCGTTCTGTTGATGTATGTTTATTATGTTCTTCCAATCTCCTTTTCAGGTCGTTGGTGTATCCAATATATGTCTCTCGAGAATTTGATTCTCTTCGTAACAAATATAGATAATACATAATAAACATTATACTACAATAAAATTCTGAATGGGCTGGGCGTTCTACTTGCATGCCTTATCCACGCCGCCAGCGTTCATCCTGAGCTAGGATCAAACTCTCTTAAAAAGAATTTAATCAACTCTCAAGAACGGAACAAAAGAAAAAATACTCCTGTTCCATTTTGAATTATTACTCACAATGATTGCTCAACTGCTAAAGGTTGAACAAACATTTTTTTACCCACCAAAATTTTCTAATAGAAAACTTAGGCGGGTTAACTTGGACTTGCAATCCAATTTGTGAGATTGCCTTGATCTGAAAATAAAAGCGGTATCTACCCCGGGGCAAGCCCCGGCAAAATGTTGTTCACTTCGTTCACACATTTACCGCCCCAGAGGGGCGAGGTATTCAACCCTTATATTAGCTCCTCGGCTCGGAAGTATAAAAGATTACTTTTACACTTCGCTCGCTTTACGTCGCTAATCAAAACAATCTCGTAGATGTTTACATATGTAGAGACTGTCACAAATTAAATCGCTCAGTATAAAATACCATATCGCTTGTCGGACGAAAGATTTAAATTTCTGTGGCGCATTTTAAACTACTCATCAGTGAAGCTCGCTTCACCTCTTCGTATTTCGAAATGCTCACAACGAAATTTATTCCTTTCGTCTCGACATTTAATTTGAAACAGTCTCTTTGTTGTCAAAGTGCCCTTTGTTTCCAAGCAGATTAGCTTGAAAACAAAAGCGCCTTCTTTAAGCGCTCTGGCAGTATATACGGACATCAAATAGAAGTCAAGCGCAAATTTCACCCTTATTTTATAAGCAAAACTTGGGATTCATTGGGCTTTCTATAGCGAAGATTATCAGACTCAACGTCAACGAAACGAAAACAAGACGACTGCCCCCTCGTGGCAGCGCAGTTCGAGAAAAGGGTACCTAACCCACTATCAATAGTAGAGGAAAAATACTCACAGAATTAATTTGTTAATCCCACTATAGTATTCTATAGGTAGATACCCAGGAAATATCGGGAAGTACTGTGAACTGAAAAACTTCTGGCTTATATATTTTGTATGATATACTGTTACCACCTAATAGTTATCAATTTAAAAAAACATGGAACCAGAAATTACACAAACAGAAACACCCACAGTAGCAATGAACAACGCTCAACCGTATGCTATCCCCTTTGCAATAGTTATCGCGGGGCTTGCCATCGCGGGGGCAATTTATTTTGGCGATGGTAAAAAAGCAGAGCTCCCGAGCGTTCTCCCTACAGGAGCACCCACCGTGGATCCCGTTACTTCTGCCGACCATATCCTTGGCAACCCCAATGCAAAAGTAGTAATCGTAGAATACTCAGACCTAGAGTGTCCTTTCTGTAAGACATTTCATCCAACCATGCAAAGAATCATGAGTGAGTATGGTGACAGTGGTAAGGTAGCGTGGGTGTATCGTCACTTCCCTCTTGATCGCCATCCAAAAGCGCCAAAAGAAGCAGAGGCAACCGAATGTGCATTCAAGCAAGGAGGAAATGCAAAGTTTTGGGAGTATCTAAATAAGGTTTTTGAAATAACTCCTGCAAATGACGGCCTCGACCCCGCTGAGCTTCCCAAAATTGCAAAGGAACTAAATCTTGATGTAACTGCATTCAACAAATGTCTTGCAAGCGGTGAAATGAAAGCCCGAATAGACAGAGATATTGCAAGTGGTCAAAAAGCTAGTGTGAGCGGTACTCCATATTCTATTATTCTTGTGAACGGGAAACCAGTAAGCTCTATCAATGGCGCACAGCCATATGAAGTAGTGAAGTCACAGATTGACGCATTGTTGAAATAAGGAAACAGTACCGCCAAAACCCCCGACGTTCTCCGAACAGCGGGGGTTTTGATTGCTAGAATATCCATTATTAGATGGTTTTTTTCAGCACTTGACAAGTGTGGGGTTTTTATGTATACTTCGTGAGTAGCGATTTAGGGTAATTATTTTAGTCAATTTACAGGAGGAATTCATGAAAAAAACGAGTGGATGGAGTGGTGGTCAGTATTGTTTCTTTATTTTTTGGGCTGGACTTAGCCAGATACTATGTAATAACTTGGAGTCGAAGTTTGGAGAAGATGTCAATAACTTGTTATCAGTAGTTATGATCCTTCTGGTGTATATAGTAACACTACTATTCAAGATAGTAGATGTTCTTACCGTGAATGCTGCCGTCAACACCAACGAGGCAGTGCACGAAGCATCACACAATGGGTAGGTTAATCAATTGCGATCAACCAAAAAGCGGACCTCGTGTCCGCTTTTTTTACTACAAATTTTTTCTAATTACCCTTCCGCTTCTTCCGCGTTCGTTCCGTGACAGTCCGCGTCTTTCTAGTAGTTCCTCAATTTATCCACCTTGTCGTGTGCGCGGATTTTCTCTATTGCTTTTGCTTCTATTTGGCGGATGCGCTCGCGGGTAACTTGAAACTCACGTCCTACCTCCTCAAGCGTGTGTACCACGCCGTCAACAAGTCCGTGCCTAAGTTCCAGAATCTTTCGCTCCTTTTCGGAAAGGTCATTCAAGATTTCTTTTACTTGGTCAGAGAGAATGCGCTGAGCAGAATCTTGCGCAGGTGAAAGTATTTTGTCATCTGCAATAAACTCACCGAGCGTGGACTTGTCATCATCATCTCCAATAGGCTTCTCTAAGGACACCGTGTCTTGGTCAATCTTTTTAATGTTGTAAATCTTTTCTACATCAAGACCCATCTCTGTTGCCACCTCGCCCGGAAGTGGCTCACGTCCAAGATCCTGAGACAAACGGCGTACCACCTGCTTGTACTTTGAAATAGTCTCCACCATGTGCACCGGAATACGAATCGTGCGCGACTGGTCTGCGAGCGCGCGGGTGATGGCCTGACGAATCCACCATGTCGCGTATGTTGAAAACTTGTATCCCTTTTCCCAGTCAAACTTTTCCACTGCTTTAAAAAGCCCAATGTTCCCCTCTTGAATGAGGTCAAGGAGGGTGAGGTCGGCACTACGTCCTACGTATTTTTTTGCAATAGAAACAACAAGGCGGAGGTTTGCACGAGCAAGCAAATTCTTACCCTCCTCATCACCTGCCTGAATACGTTGCGCAAGATCACGCTCCTCTGCTGCAGAAAGAAGGTGGTACTGGCCAATCTCCTTCAAATACATTTGAATAGAGTCGTACGATGAATCGCCACTCTTGTAGGTGTACTTTTTGTGAGTCAAAACTTCCTCAGGCTCCATGTTGAGAAGTCCACCACTTTCTAGAATATCAACGCCCGCATCACCAAGTTTTTCATAAAGTGTATCGAGGAAAATCACATCCTGTTCCACGGTGGGAAAATCCTTCAAGATTTCGTTGTAGGTAATGAACCCACGCGCGCGCCCTTTTAAAATAAGTACCTCTGCCTTCTGCTCCCAACCCTCGGTGGATTTCTTTTTTGTCACCGCCTTCCTTGCAACCTTTTTCGGAGCAGTCTTTTTAGCAGGCGCTTTCTTAGGGTCAGCAGAGCCTCGTCTTGGACGCAAAACTTTCTTTGCTGGTTTCTTAATTACTTTTTTCGCCATTTTTTTCACCGTCTTTTTTGGCGCGGATTTTTTTGTAACTTTAGTCTTTTTTGTTGTTGATTTTATCATAAGATTTTATTTTTGTTAGCGTATGTAACTCTTTTGAAATCGACTGACACTCGGTGAGAAGTTTTTCCGCAAGCGGGACATCTCCCTTCTGTTCTGCTTGTCTGAGCTCTGCCATTTTTGCGGTAAACTTTTCGCGAAGGACTTCTTCCTCAAACGCTTTGAGGAGTTCGTCGAGCTCCTCCGCAACTCGTTCGCTCCCATGAAATCGTGCCTCTGCCTCAAAGATGAGTTCATCTTTATTTGTAACCTCTGTCGGTGGAGAGGACTCGAGAAGCCTAGTAAAGCGCGCGCGATATTCAGAAACATTTTTAAGGGTACTCTCTTTTGTACTTTCTTGCCACAAAAGTGCCCCCTCCAAAGTACGCGCGATACGTACTTGACGAGAGAGTAGCGGAGCTATATATTTGAGTTTTTCTGCGTTGTTCTGCGTTCTGTCTGCGTTCTTCCGCGTCTTTACTTCATCCCACACAGCATCTTCCTTGATACCGAGGAGCTTACTAATCTCCCCCACGTAGTGTCCCTGATCAATGGAGCTCTTGAGAAGTGGGACAAAAGGAATAATAATCTCAGAAACTTTGGCGCGGAGTTCCGCTTTGTCCTTGTGGAGTGATGGCAAAAGCTCTAAATAAAGATCAATCACTTGCTTTGCCTCCTTCACCGCACTTACCCAAAGTGATGGGTCTTTGCGCGCGAGGTCCGCTGGGTCCATCCCCTTTGGCAAACGCGCAATGCGCACCGACATATCCTGACTAAGTGCGAGCTCCACTGCGCGGTGCGCGGCTGCGATGCCTGCATCGTCCGCATCAAACGCAAGGACCACATTTTTTGCGAAGCGCTTTATCATCACGAGGTGCTCGGTGGTCAAGGCTGTCCCCGAAGAGGCAACAGCGTTTTTCACTCCCGCTTGGTGCGAGAGAATGAGGTCCATCTGTCCCTCTACAAGCACCGCACTGTCTTCGTGGCGCATCGCATCGCGAGCTTGGAAAAATCCAAACAACGCGCGCGACTTGTGAAAGACCGCCGTCTCGGGACTGTTTACATATTTGGCACTAGCCGATGCACCGAGTGTCTTCCCTGCTTCTTCTTTGAGGATTCTGCCCGAGAATGCAATCACGCGCCCCGAGCTATCTGTAATGGGAAACATAACTCGCCCACGAAATCTATCGTAGAACCCCTTTGGGGAGCGCACAATGAGCCCCGCACGTTCCATCATACTTTCTGACACACCTTTTTTCACAAGAAAGTCTCCGAGTGCGCGCCACTCATCAGGAGCAAAACCAACACGAAAACTTTTTATTGTTTCCTGTGTGAGTCCGCGCCCCGTGAGATACGACACCGCCTCGGGGAACTTTGGCAACACTGCCTCGTAGAATTTTGTAGCAAGCTCGATGGTGGCAATGATAGCCTCACGTTCATCTTTTGCTCCTGCGCGTTCGCGAGTCAGGGTTATGCCAGCTCGATCAGCAAGGACCTTGAGTGCACCCTGAAAATCAAGTCCTTCTATTTCTTCAACAAAGGAAATAATGTCTCCGCCTTTGTTGCACCCAAAACAGTGGTACGTTTGTCGTGAAGGCGAGATGAAGAACGAAGGAGTGCGCTCATTGTGAAACGGGCAACATGCCTTGAAATTCCCCCCAGCCTTTTCAAGCTTGAGGTATCCCCCGGCAACATCTACGATGTTTAGTCGTGATTTTATATCTTCAATGATTGAGGACATATATTAGTGGAAAGTCAAAAATTTAAAGTGAGGACTAGTCTCGCATGTCATTGCGAGCGAAGCGTGGCAATCTAGAATATGTGAGACAAACTCTGGATTGCTTCGTCGTGCCTCCTCGCAAAGACGGGTGCATTTACTTTTGACTTTCGACTTGTGACTTTTTACTGACCTACCTCTTCTTCACTCACTCCTGGAAGCGCCTTCATTCCTCCCTTTTTCCCAAACCCTGTTCCTGCTGGAATAAGGTTACCGATAATAACATTCTCCTTGAGACCGCGAAGTGTGTCAACCCCGCCACGGATTGCAGTGTCGATGAGCACACGTGTAGTGTTCTCAAACGACGCAGCTGAGAGCCAGCTCTTTGTAGTAAGTGCAACCACGGAAATACCGAGTACCACCACATCCGCCTTTGCTTTTTCTCCACCAGCCTTTTCAGTGCGCTCGTTTTCCAAAGCAAGTTCACCTTGTTCTACTACGTCACCTAGGTTGTACTTGGTGTCACCTGACTCCTTAATCTTTCGGCGTGAGAACATTTGACGAATAATCACCTCAATGTGCTTTCGTGAAATAGATGCACCCTGAAGTTCATAGATCTTGAGGACTTCCGCAATGATGTAGTTTTCTGCGGCATCTTTTCCTGCGTACTGGAACACTTCAGCAATATCTGCAGAACCATCTGAAAGAAGCTGACCCTTTGTTACTGCCATACCCACCTTTACAAACGGTGTACGCTTTGCTGATGTCTCGTACTCTATCACCTCACCTTTTTTCTTGCCTTCACCCTCAGATGGAAGCACCTTGATGATGAGTTCCTTTTCGTCACGAAGTACTTCTGTGACTACGCCGTTTGTGTGCGAGATGATAGCGAGGCTCTTTGGCTCACGCTTTTCAAATATTTCTTCAACACGAGGAAGACCCATGGTAATGTCACCACCTGCAGACGCAATACCTCCAGAGTGGAACGTACGCATGGTAAGCTGTGTACCTGGCTCACCAATAGCTTGTGCTGCAATAATACCTACTGCCTCACCAACCTCCACGAGCTCATTTCGTCCAATGTCCAAACCGTAACATTTGCGACAAATACCATGTGATGTCTTGCAAGAAAGTGGTGAGCGAACAAGTGCCTCTGTGACACCATGTGCCTCAGCATTCTTTGCATCTGCCTTTAGCATCAAGTGTCCCTTTTTGTAGAGAACTTCTCCCTTTTCGTCTACCAAGTCCTTTACGAGCACACGTCCCTTTAGGTTACGCGAGAGGAGAATATCAAATCCAACAAGGTTTTCCTTGCGAATAATCTTACCTTCTTTGTCTCCACAATCCTCCTCAGTAATGATAGCGTCCTGTGCCACGTCAACAATACGACGAGTAAGGTACCCTGCCTTTGCAGTTTGAAGTGCGGTGTCGGCGAGACCTTTTCGTGAACCGTGCGTTGTAATGAAGTATTCTACTGGTGACAAACCTTCTTTACTTGAAGGAATAATCGGGAAATCGATTGTACGTCCTGCGGTATTAATAATGAGACCAGTCATACCTCCCATTTGAAGAATCTGAGCAATGGATCCACGAGCACCTGACTTCAACATGTCCTCTACTGAACCGTTTTTGTCGAGTGTCCCTGGCATGAATTTTTCAATCTCACTACGAGCTCCCTGCCATACTTCGATGGTGCGACGATAACGCTCCTCCTCAGAGAGAAGACCCTCATTGAACTCTGAACGAACTTCGTCAGCTTCAATCTTTGCTTTTGCAATGATGCCCTTTTTCTCTGCAGGAATTTTAATCTCATCAATACCCCAGGTAATGCCCGCCTTGGTAACATACTTGAAACCGAAGTCCTTTATTTTGTCTAGAATTGCAGGTGTTGCATCAATACCGTATGTGTTGATGATCTCATCAATGATGTTTTCAAGTTCTTTCTTTGTAATGTCCTTGTTTACGTATGCGAAGTCTGAAGGAAGCACGCTGTTAAAAAGCAAACGTCCTACAGTGGTTTCAAATACCTGGCCACCAAATAAAGCATACTTTTGTGTGTCTGTTCCCATCACCTTGATCTTTGCGCGATAACTCACCACATCAAAGTCATGTGCGGTGATCGCACTGTTTGGAGTAGGGAAAATTTTACCCTCACCCTTTGCGCCTTCAACAATCTTTGTCATTGAGTAACATCCGAGAGGCATGTCGAGCTTTGGGTTTACGATTGGGTCTCCGTTGCCCGGCCCGAGGAGGTTTTTATTAGCTGCCATAAGGTTGCCCGCTTCTTCTTGAGCAGCCTGTGAGAGCGGTACGTGTACTGCCATTTGGTCGCCGTCGAAGTCCGCGTTAAACGCTGTACACACGAGTGGGTGCACCTGAATAGCGTTGCCTTCAATGAGTACAGGGTGGAAAGCCTGAATACCAAGGCGGTGAAGTGTCGGTGCGCGGTTTAGGAGCACGTACTTGCCTTTGATCACCTCTTCAAGGATCGCCCACACTTCTGGTACACTGTCATCAATGAGTTTGTTTGCGCCACGAATATTGTAGGCAAGTTCACGCTCAATCAATTTTGAAACAATAAATGGACGAAAAAGCTCAAGTGCCATGTGTTTTGGCAAACCACACTGGTCGAGATGAAGACGAGGTCCCACCACAATAACTGAACGTCCCGAGTAGTCCACACGCTTTCCGAGAAGGTTCTGACGGAAGAGTCCTTGCTTTCCTTTCAATGTGTCTGCAAGTGACTTGAGCGTACGCTTCTGCGCAGCGTTCATTGCCACTGACTGTACACGGCGAATAGAGTTGTCGACGAGTGAGTCCACTGCTTCCTGCAAAATACGCTTCTCGTTTCTGAGAATAACGTCTGGTGCACCAATAGCCATGAGCTTCTTCAAACGGTTGTTGCGGTTAATAACGCGACGATATAGGTCGTTTAGGTCTGATGTTGCGTGACGTCCACCCTCAAGAGCAACCATAGGACGGAGTGCTGGTGGGATGATTGGGATCACGTTGATGAACATCCACTCGGGACGTACTCCAGAGTTGATGAGTGACTTCACGATACCGATACGCTTGTGCAATTTTGCGCGCTCAACGGCACCTGCTTTTTCAAGATCAGTTGCGAGCTTCTCGCGGAACTTTACCAAGTCAATTTTCTTAAATATGTTGTAGATTGCCTCAGCACCAATACCTGCTTCAAACGCAGTACCATACTTGAGCGCAAACTTATGGTAGGTCATTTCATCAAGAACTTTCCCTTCTACCAAAGACTCAAGCTCCTTTTTTGTGGTGAGCAAAAGTTCTTTCAGTTTTTCCTTGCCATTTTCATCGGTAAGCGTCTTTGATTTGTTTTTATACTCTTGATCAAGCTCTTTCAAAAAGTTGTCACGCTCTGCAGTGTTCACACTGGTAATGATGTACCCTGCAAAATAAATAACTTTTTCAAGATCTACAATGGGGAGATTCAAGAGGAGCCCCATGCGTGAAGGGATACTGCGGAGAAACCAAATGTGCGCTACTGGAGATGCAAGCTCAATATGCCCCATGCGCTCACGACGCACGATAGAACGAGTTACCTCTACTCCACACTTCTCACAAATAATATTCTTGTAACGAATACGCTTATATTTTCCACAGTAACACTCATAATCTTTTTCCGGCCCGAAGATACGCTCGTCAAAGAGACCACCACGCTCACTTCTCTGTGTGCGGTAGTTGATAGTTTCTGGCTTGGTCACTTCTCCGTACGACCACTCCTTGATTGCCTCTGGGGATGCAAGCTTGAGGACAATTTCGTCAAAATTCTGAACTTCTCGTAGTGTTTTCATGGATGATTTTAAATGAGTGAAACGATTATTAAAATCTTCACCCGGTTAAATGCGATTTTTCAAATCGCGATTTCAAATTCTCTGATGAACACAAAGATGTTATATTTTTACCTTCAAATTTTAGCATCGTATTGTTCATTATTTTACAAATTTGAAATCATTTAACTGGGTAAATAATCTAATGTCGCTCCGCTCGTTATCTTATTTACTTATTATTCCCCTTTTTCAAGAGTGATATGTCGAGTGAGAGCCCGCGTAGATAATTGAGAAGCACGTTGAAGGATTCAGGAATATTTGTGTTGGTAACGTCGTTGCCTTTCACAATAGCGTCGAATGCCTCTGAGCGTCCTGTAATGTCGTCCGACTTCACCGTAAGCATTTCGCGTAGGACGTGAGACGCGCCGTATCCTTCGAGCGCCCACACTTCCATTTCTCCAAAACGCTGACCTCCGCCCTGCGCCTTTCCACCAAGTGGCTGTTGCGTGATGAGCGAGTACGGCCCGATAGAACGCATGTGAATTTTGTCTTCCACCATGTGGTTTAGTTTCAAAATGTACATGTATCCTACTGCAATGTCCTGGTCGAACCCTTCGCCAGTACGTCCGTCAAAGAGCGGCATCTTTCCGTCTGCACGGTAGCCTGCACTTACAAGCTCGCTTTTGATTTCATCCACTGATGCTCCCATAAACGGTGGCACGATAGCCTGATAACCAAGTGTGTGTGCTGCGAGACCCAAGTGAAGCTCGAGAATTTGTCCGAGGTTCATACGTGAAGGCACACCAAGTGGGGTGAGAACTACGTCAATAGGCGTACCGTCTGCCATGTATGGCATGTCTTCCTCAGGAAGGATTACCGAGATCACCCCTTTGTTACCGTGACGTCCTGCGAGCTTGTCGCCGACAGAAATATTACGCACTTGCGCAACTTCAATGTGAATACGCTTAATGATACCGCTGTCCAATGCATCGCCATTTTCACGAGAGAAAATTTTCACGCCAATGATACGTCCACGCTTGCCGTGATCCATACGAAGTGATGTGTCTTTTACATCGCGCGCTTTGTCTCCAAAAATACTGCGGAGCAAACGCTCTTCTGGAGTGAGCTCTGTCTCTCCCTTTGGGGTAATCTTCCCCACCAAAATATCTCCAGGATGTACCTCAGCGCCAATACGAATGATGCCATCTTCATCCAAGTCCTTGAGCTTGAGCTCGCCAACGTTTGGAATATCGTGTGTAGTGATTTCGGGCCCGAGCTTTGTGTCGCGCACATTGACCACAAACTCATCCATGTGGATAGACGTAAACTTACTGTCCTTTACGAGACGCTCTGAGAGAATGATAGCGTCCTCGTAGTTGGAACCTGCCCATGACATAAATGCTACAAGTGCGTTTTGTCCAAGTGCGATTTGTCCGTGGTCTGAAGATGACGTGTCTGCAAGTGTTGCGCCTTTCTTTACTTTGTCGCCCACGTTTACAATAGGACGCTGGTGAAATGCGGTAAAGCCGTTGGTACGAGAAAACGTAACGAGGTTTGAGGTGTGCTCTTTTCCATCAGCATCCTTCAACACAATTTTCTTTGCATCTGCGTGAGTAATAGTGCCGTTTTCTCCTGCAATAATGAGGCGTCCTGTGTCACGTGCTGCCTTTGCTTCCATACCTGTTGCAACGAGTGGTGCCTCAGGAACAACACAAGGGATAGCCTGCTTCTGCATGTTGGAACCCATGAGTGCGCGGTTTGCGTTGTCGTGTTCAAGAAACGGAATCATAGAAGTCGCAATAGAGTATGCTTGGTTTGCAGCGATGTCCATATAATGCACATCTGCGCGATCTACAAGCTCAGGATGTCCCGCGAGACGCACTTCCACTTTCTCTTCTACGATTTGGTCGTCATCCATCTTGAGTGATGCATGCGCAATGTTGTACTGCTCTTCTTCCAGCGCATCCATGTACACAATCTCCTTGGTGATTTTACCCTTCACTACTTTTACGTATGGAGTTTCGATCATACCGAAATCATTGATACGTGCGTAGCAAGAAAGGTGGAGGATGAGTCCGATGTTCGGACCTTCTGGGGTGTGAATAGGACAAAGGCGTCCGTAGTGCGAGGTGTGCACGTCGCGCACTTCAATACCTGCACGCTCACGAGTGAGGCCACCGGGCCCAAGCGCAGAGAATGTACGGAGGAGCTCAATCTCAGAGAGCACGTTGTATTGACTCATAAACTGTGAGAGCTGGTTGGTAGCAAAAAATTCTTTCAATCGCGCCTGTAGTGGACGTGGAGAAATAAATTGCACCGGCATTGTTGCATCGGTATCAATGGTGGACATTCTGTCTTGAATGTTACGCTTCATCTGGGTCATACCTACGCGAATTTTCTGCTGGAGCATTTCGCCCACAGAGCGAATACGACGAGAACCAAGGTGGTCAATGTCGTCGTGTGTTGAGCGAGGGTCAGCGTTTAGCTTTACAATGTGACCAACGATTGTTGCAACATCACTTGCATCAATAGTACGGCGCGCAATGTCTGCCTTTTCAAGTCCCTTTCCAAAACGCTTGTTAAACTTGAAGCGTCCTACTTCTGAGAGGTCATACTTTTCCTTAGCAAAAATAGAGTTCACAAAGCCACGTGCGTTTTCTGCAGTAGCGAGGTCGCCGTCGCGAAGCTTCTTGTGGATCTCAATAAATGATTCCTCTGGAGTTTGAGCTGGGTCTTTTGCGAGCGTTGCTTCAATCACCTTCCTCACCGCATCATCAGCTTTTGAAAATGCTTTGGTGATGGCTTCGTTGTTCTCGAGTCCAAGTGCGCGGAGGAGCACCGTTACAGGGAACTTTCGCTTCTTATCAATACGTACGTACACTGCGCCGTCGGGGTCGCTCTCTACTTCTACCCATGCGCCACGGCCGGGGATTATTTTTGCGCCGAAGTAACGCTTCCCTTTTATTTCATCTACAATAAACGACACACCAAAAGAGCGCGAGATTTGTGGCACAACCACGCGTTCAACCCCGTTCACGATAAAGGTACCGTGCGAGGTCATCATGGGGAAATCCGCCATAAAAATTTCTTGTTCTTTTTCGCTCTTAAACGTTTTGTTTATGAGTTTTACGCGCGCTTTGAGGGGCGCTTCGTAAGAGAGTTTGTTTTCTTTTGCAAAATACTCGTCGTACTTTGGCGCGCCGAGTTCAATACCGACAAATTCAAGCGCAAACTTTTTTCCTGAATAGTCTTCTATCGGAGAAAATTCTTTAAATGCATCTTTGAGTCCTATTTCCAAAAGCCATTTGTATGACTTCAAGTGTGTCTCGACAAGGTTCGGAAGTTCTATCTGCGGTTTCTTATACCGCGCAAAAGTTTTCTGTGGTCGCATGTAAGATTTTGTTATGAGTGTTAACGAATTAGACCTGCCCGCCACTGCCTATCGCTCAAAAAGAGCAGTCGGGCGATGGCAGGCGGGAAATCCTTACACCCGGTTAAATGCGCTTCACTACGTGAAGCGCCCCGCCCCGCGGGATTTAACTGGGTCTGTATTCTAATGTCGTTTTATTAAGTGCCCTCTTCCCTAAAACAAAAAAATCAAAAAGGCACGGAATATCCACCTTTTTGTTCACCAAGGGTATAAAAGACACCTAATACCTATTAAATTTTAACTACTCTCCCTAATTCCCCTTATATTTATGCTGTACGGCGCCAAGTACGCAATCAAATTACCGTTCCCCCGAGTATACCAGACTAAAATCTGCTGTCAATGGGAAATTAGGTTAAAGAAACAATGGCTCATGGTCACATTTATTCCCATTTTTTAAGAACGCATTACTTAACATATCGAGGCTGTACACCTGCCTCTCCACGAGTTCTCTTCCAAAGTTCACTCTGCGTAATATCTATAATGCTATCCTTGGCTTCAAAATCTCGCTGAATACTTTCTATTCCTCGAACTAAATCTCCGAAAGTAAGATTATTAATATCTTCTCCGTAATAACGTTTAACTCTATCAATTAGAGGCTCAGTAGCCGATATTATTTTCTTATCCTGTTGCCAGTTCTTCATGTGCCAAAGAGGGAAGTCTTTTATAATTTCATTTGCTCTAAAATATGGCTCCATTTCCGTGCGATCAATGATCCCTCGTCTGGACCCACGTAAGGCACGTCTCCAACAAGAATATGCCGTTTGGTCTGATTTTTCTCAAATTCAACTACTGCGTTCGAAATTTCAACCACCTCACCATTTTCAATATCGAGATTGTAGTGCTGTCCCTCAGGATTAAATTTTTTTCTTGATGCAGTCATTTTTGCAATAATCCTACCAACAAGTGCTGAGTCGCGCTCTCTCCCCTCTTCCCTTTCTTTAAGTTTCGAGGCACTAATTTCTGGTGTGCCAACAGCTATCATTTCCCTATTTGCAGGAGTATCAACTGTTCCTGGAATAACAGAAAAAACAAAGATGCCTTCATTCTTAATATCCATTATAAAATCCTTTAGATATTCATGAATTCTTTTTTTGTTTTTAATATAATTTCCGATATCTTCTTGTGCCGAAGCCGATTCACTATCTATAACAGAGACGGTCTCCTTTGCCTGTGGTACTCCAAAGCGTGTTGTTATAAATACAATAGCCCCGTTCGTTTCTTTTAATTCCCTCCTTACCTCTCTAATAACCACAACATTGCCAACCTCATTGACCTTAAACATTTCCTTCCTAATTTCATCCTCACTTAAATCTGACGACTTATATTTAAAATCAAATGTTGCTGCGTTCAGAATAACTGCGTCAAGTCCGCCAAGGTCCTCTATCGCTCCCTGGACAAAGGTCTTTGTCATATTCCTGTCGCCAATATCAACCTTCTCAGCAATAAGTCTGGAGTTTCCGTACACGTAGTCTCTTTTTGTTGAGTCGAGTTTTTCTTGATTTCGAGCACAAATTACAACGGCATTATGGCGTCTCAAAAACTCATCAGCAATTGCCCTGCCAATCCCCTCAGTTCCACCGGTTATCAAAATACGACCTTCCCTTTCAAAATTTGTGATAGGCACTTCATGTTCTTCTGGCAAAATCCCAGGGGCTATCATGTTAAATTTTTCTGGATTCATATTTATGTTTATTTATGGGAAATGTGAATCGTCACAATTGTTTTGAGATGCGTCAAGGACACCTTCATATTTTAATATTTATACGAGTCCACACTCCCCTTTTTACCACTATACGGATAGTAATTTCCCTTTTGCGGAATATATTGTACCCAGTTATATATTCAAAATCCTATATTCTAACTTCTATCTTCTTCCCCCTATGGTACCCCTATTCCCCCACATAAGCAACATTTTACCAAGTATCGGGCTTACTGAAAGGACCTACCTCATCATGCAATTCGGCTGGAAACTGACTGACCCCAAGAACTCCTTTTCTAATATGCCTTACTGAACTTGCGATCTTTTTCAACTCAACGGAATTTCTCTCAAAAGGACTCACTACTATGACAGGCAGGCAGAGCTCCTTGATAACCATTTTTATGGGTTCAACAAGGTCTGAATCATTAGAAATAACTATAGCCATTTCATATTCATTTTTGTAACCATCGTTTAAAAGGTGTGCAGCAATGTTTACATCCGTTCCCTTTTCTTCAGTCTTAATAACTTTTGTGTATCCATTGCTATCAGCATTCTTCATCATCACAGAATGAGATAAAAAAGTTCCTTCGAATATTTCTAAATTTGAAATTGTTCTTAAAGCTCTTAAATAAATTTGTTGTCTGTTTGGTTTGTCAGGGTCTGGGTCGTTCTGACGAACTTTTACTGGGGCTGTAAAATACTTAATTTTTACTATCTCATCATTAGGGAACAAAAAAGCTGATAATTTAGATAGGTCGAGCCATTTGTATTGAGTTCTTTTTACTGAACCGTAGTACAAATTAAAACCATCAACATAGACATACACGCGCGTAGTTTCTATATGATATCTACAAAATGCAGAAACCGCAACACGAGGTTGCGGTTTCGCGTCCTGCCACCGAAGCGACAGGAGGTATATATCAAGGATATACTAATTTACGCATAATTGCAAGCAATTAGTAGAAGTTATCCACACAATACAATTAAAATAGGTACATTACTTTATCTTCCCCTTTCTCCATTCTTCTATTTTTTTATGATCTCCACCAAGGAGAACTTTGGGAGCTTTATATTTCTTGCCTTTCCAGACGAGGATTTCGGGGCGGGTGTACATTTCTGGTGAGGCCGTGCGGGATTCTTCGAGAGACTCGTGCGCGCCAAGAACTCCCTCTATCTGCCGTGCACAAGCATCTACGACGACCATTGCAGGCACTTCCCCACCCGTGAGCACAAATGGCCCCACGGAAACTTCTTCCGCTTTAAAAATTTTTTTCACGCGCGCATCGATACCCTCATAGCGACCTGAGATGAGCACAATGTCTGTGTACTTTGTGACGAGTGCCTTTGCGTACGCATTCGTAAATTGTTTTCCGCCTGGAGCAAATAAAATTACTTTTGTTTTCGTATTTTTTTTGCGCGCGATACTTTTTGCAATCTTTTCCAAGGTGCGTAGCATTGGCTCTGCGGTCATTACCATCCCGGGGCCTCCTGCGTATGGTCTGTCGTCTACCTTTCCCCATTTATTGCCAGAGAGCTCACGTGGGTCGTAGTACGAAACCGAAATATGCTTTGCCTCTTGTGCACGGCCAAGAATAGACGCATCCATATATGGGCGCACTGCTTCGGGGAAAATAGTGACGATATGAAAATTAATTGTCATTATTCTATTTTTTAAGATAGTCGACTTAGCAATTTTTGAATATAGAGTAATATTCTTTTTTTTAACAACGTTAAGCTTCCCACTTTCAATCAAATTCAAAATATTTTTTTCCTCCTTTGTAAGTTTCAATTTTTTCATTGTGTGTTTAATTATATCATTCGTCACACAGTAATCTCAACCAGAAGCGG
>JAUSES010000031.1 GCA_030649835.1 bacterium | reverse complement strand
GTAGGACTGCTGATTTGAGAGGAGGCAGGGGTGCAAACACCAGTATTGAAGCCAGAAACGGAGAGACGTACCCCATCACTCCGAGGGTAGCCGTATGATGGGGTGAATGAAGGGGTAAACGTCAGCAATTTCTGCTAAAATATGTTCGAGCAGAGACGCGAATACACACAAAAATATCAAAAACCTGGAACGCGCGAGTGCGTTCCAGGTTTTTTTGGCTGCGAGACCCTAGGATGGAATTCCGCACCAGATGTCGATGATGGCGCCGAAGTTCACCGCCAACATCAAAAATGCTGCAACGTAGGCGATTCTCACAGCCCACGTAAAACACTTATCCGCCCACTTGGTTTCCACCCACCCAAACAGACGGTCCAGACGTTGTTCTAAGTTGAACATAGTATTATTCTCCTTTGGTTTGTACTGCAACTTATAGTATAGCACCATTGCCTCAAAAAGTCAATACCCCCTAAAACGAGGTGTATACTGGCTATATATGGCGCTATTTACTGGTAAAGGAGACATAGGCACGACGACAGCGTTTGGCTGTAACCAACAGCGGATATCTAAGTCTTCTGAATTGCCGGAGGCACTAGGCTCTCTGGACGAATTAAATGCTTTTCTGGGCTTCGTGAAGATGCGCGCAATTGATTCGCCGCGCATTGCGATTACATTACGCGAAGTGCAGGAAAATCTTTTTATTATTCAAGCAGAAACTGCGGGCGCAGATAAAAAATTGAAAGAGGGAACGGTTGAGAAGGTGAGCGAGGCGATTAACGAGATAGAAAAAGAAATTCCAAAGATTACGGGTTTTTCTATCGCCGGCGGGACGGAACTCTCAGCTATGTTAGACGTCGCCCGCACTCTCGCTCGGCGCGCCGAGCGTAGGATTATCGCTGTGAAGGAAATGAATCTGCGCGATTTATCACACGAGACGATGGCATATATGAACCGCCTCTCTTCACTCCTCTTCGCGCTCGCCCGGCTGGCCAACCATCTCGCGGGTGTTACCGAAGAAAATCCTAAATATTAGCATTAAAGGGATTTGTCCTGTCATTATCCACAGTCGTGTGTATTGACTGTCACATAATTAGCCGTTATGCTTAATCGCATATGGCGATGGTCTTATGCAAAATTTGTCAGAAAGAGTTTTATGCAAAGCCATCATGGCTTAAAAACGGCAATGGAATTTATTGTTCTGTAAGTTGTCGAAATATAGGAAGGAAGAAAGGGGAAATCGTTTCTTGTTTTCTTTGTGGAAAGAAGATCTATAAGCAGAGAAAGGCACTTAAACGATCAAAATCACAAAATTATTTCTGCAGTAAAATATGCAGCATTACTTGGCATAATGGAGAATTTAAAGAAGAAAAACATGGTAACTGGAAAAATGGAACTTTTGCTTATAAAAGAATTCTTGAAAGGAGTGATAGAACCATAAAATGTGCTATTTGTAGCACTTCAAATAAAGATCTATTACTCGCGCATCA
>JAUSES010000051.1 GCA_030649835.1 bacterium | reverse complement strand
ATTTTGATTCTTTGAATTACAAAACTCTGGTTTTCCGTCTTTGCGAGTTGGTAATCCAACGTGGCAATCCAGAGTTTATCGAGCATAATCCTGGATTGCTTCGCTTTGCTCGCAAAGACGATGCTGGGATATTGCAGTTTCGTAATTCAAAGTTGATTCTTTGTTTTTAGGACATTCCTTGGTACACTGACCGCATGCAATTACAAACAGTTATATTTATAGGGCGCTCGGGAGCGGGGAAAGGGGTACAGTCGACTTTGCTTCAAGATTTTTTGAAGGATAAAATGCCAGACACTCCCATTCTTTATGTAGAAACCGGCACGCATTTTAGAAAGCACATCAAAGAGCATGGGTACGTGTGGGACCGAGCTCGTAAAATACAGGAAGAAGGTGGTCGCCAGCCTGACTTTCTCGCTGTGTGGATTTGGTCCAATGTATTTATCGATAAGGTTCGTGGCAACGAGCACTTAGTTTTTGACGGGATGCCACGCTCCGTTCCTGAGGCAAAAATTCTTGAGACCGCATTTCCATTTTATCAACGCAAAAATGTAAGCATAGTATTTTTGAACGTTTCAGAACATTGGGCTGAAGATCACTTGCGCTTGCGGGGGAGAGCAGACGACCTCAACCCAGAAGTCGTCGCAAAACGACTTGCATTTTTTAATACTGACGTAGCTCCAGCGGTGGATTATTATCGCACCGCAGATGGATACCGGTTTTTGGAAATCAATGGCGAGCAAACCCCCGAGGAAGTTTTCGCAGATGTCAAAAAAGGTCTCAATATTTAATTCACAAAGGACCGTCCTTTGTAATCTATAAAAATGCCAAAGCAAGGAATGGTAAAAACTGAGAAGGAAATCGCAATTTTGCGCGAAGGGGGCAAGCGCCTCGCGTGGATTTTGTGCGCACTCCGTGACGCTATTAAACCAGGGATTACCACAGGCGAGCTTGATGCGCTCGCAGAAAAGCTCATGCGAGACGGAGGCGACGAACCCGCTTTTTTGAACTATACCCCCGAGGGAGTCCCGGTGCCCTTCCCAGGGTCACTCTGTATTTCGGTCAACGATGAAATCGTGCACGGTATCGGTGGAGCGCGTGTCCTCAAAGAAGGCGATATTGTGGGGATTGATACTGGTATTAAACACAAGGGGCTTTATACTGATTCAGCGCTCACGGTGCCCGTGGGAAATATTGATGAAAATGCAAAAAAGCTCATTTCTGCGACTGAAGGCGCACTTACTGCAGGTATAGCAGTAGCACGTGCGGGTAATACCGTTGGCGACATTGGCTACGCCATTGAAAAACATGTAAAGGAACACGGCTTTGTAGTGGTTGAGGAGCTCGGCGGACACGGCGTAGGCTATAAACAACACGAGGATCCGCATATTTCTAATTATGGTGATAAAGGCAAAGGCTTGAAACTCAAAGCAGGAATGGTCCTCGCCCTTGAGCCAATAGTAAACGAAGGCACCCGCTATATAAAGCTCATGCCCGACCACTATACCTATGTCACCAGGGATCACAAGCGCAGTGCTCACTTTGAACACACTATTCTCGTCACAGAGGGAGAAGCAGAAGTTTTGACCAAGCGCCTATCCCAATAGAGCTTTCCTTCTCCGTCACGCGATCTTCGGCGAAAATGAACAAACCTTTTGTCACCTTCTCCAAGTCTTCGCAAGTTTTGTTAATTTTCGCTCGAAGTTAGCATGACTTGCTACGGAGACCTTATTGGAATAGGCACTAGGAGGGAATAGTTGTACACAGATTCTTTGCTTGCAGGGTGTGGCGTGGAAAAGGTACAATAATACTATGAAAATATTTCAAACAGTAAAAGTTATTCTCCTTGCCACCGTCCTCTCGTTCGGACTCTCCTATGTCTACGCATGGACAGCTCCGACGGCAACTCCCCCGAGTGGAAACGTTTCAGCGCCACTCAACACCAGCGCAACCGCACAGACAAAAGCAGGAGCGCTGACGGTTGCGGGACTCAATGCAGGCTCGGGAGCGATTAGCACGACAGGCAGTGTTACTGGCTGGGACATTGTTGCAAATTCTATTACGGCAGGGTCTATTACTACCACGGGAAACGCGACGGTTAATGACATGTATATCTCATCAATTGGAAAATATGCCTCTGAATTGTATCCGATATCTCTTTTTGGCGGGCAACACACAATAACGCAATGTTCCTCGTTGGGAGGTATTGTTGCTGATGATGGTATAGGTAATAAATTATGCAAAATTACTGGCACGTCTTGTCCTTCTGGTTGGACGAAATATAGTAATTGGTCAACGACACAAAACGTAAGTGGAAGCTATTGGAGCAGTAGCCCAACTTGTGGATATAAAACATGTAATTCTGGTAGTCATGCATGGTCAAATACCGGAACGGAATCACTTACATGTACTGGAGTAGGAATCAAAGGTTGTTCAGGTTTTCCAGCAGTTGTAACTGTTACTGCTACACTTATGGAGATAGGTTGTTACTAGTATATATGTAGCTGACCTCATTATAACGTAGAGGATAGATGATAATTTAGCAGAGGAGTTTTAAAGATGTTTACTGCCCAGTGAAGTTTTGAAATCTATATATGTTACAATAATAAACAAATGACCCCCGAACACAGCGCGCTCGGTAAACAGTTTCGGTCTCCGGAGGAGGAGATTGTGTATTTGCGCACGCAGATGTCACCCGCGACCATAAGCGTTCCCGCATTTTGAACACACTATACTCATCACGGATGGTGAGGGGGAAGCTTCAACGATAAGAGAATAGTTATACACAGGAGCTTCTTGTTTTTTACTTGCGTTAGATGGAGGGGAAAAGGTATGATAACAATATGAAAATATTTCAAAAGGCAAAAATCTTCGTGCTAGCATTTGTTCTCTCTTTTGGTCTTTCCTACGTCTACGCATGGACAGCTCCGACGGCAACCCCACCGAGTGGAAACGTTTCAGCACCCCTCAACACCAGCGCAACCGCACAGACAAAAGCAGGGGATCTTATTGCACCGAACCTTATCAACACAAGCTCTACAGCGCAGACAAAAGCAGGAGCACTTACTGTTGGCGGGCTTAATGCAGGTGCTAACACTATTGAGACCACGGGGTACTTGTCGGGGCAACTTCTGACAAATTCGATTACTTTTACTGACAAGAGTGTAATGACGACAGCACCAGCGAGCGCTTCCCATGGTAAAAAACGATATACAATATCAGAAAATACAACACTTCAAAGTGGTTTATATAAAGGAACGTTTACTGTACCTACAGGGGTGACGACGGTGTGGGTGAGTATGGCAGGCGGGGGAGGGGGAGGGGGAGGGGGAGGAGGCTCAACAAGCTATGCTTCTGGAAAATCATGCGGACTGGGGAATGGTGGAGGAAGTGGCGGGGCTATTATTGGAGAGGAAATTAGTGTTACTTCTGGTTCTACATATTCAATAACTGTTGGAACCGGGGGTACTAAAGGTACCGACGGGAATGCTTATGGTTGCGCTATTTCAGGTGGAAATACTGGAGGTAGTACTCAATTTGGCCTAGTAACAGCCTCAGGCGGTGGTGGTGGCGCAGCGGGAAATTATTATAGCATGGCCACCAGCGGTGGTTCAGCAGGATTACCAAATGGAGGGATGGGGGGTGTTCGAACAACAGCTTCCGGAGGGAGTGGGGCTGGAAGTATTTTTGGCTCCGGTGGAAACTATGGTGGTTCAGCTTCCGGATATGGCAGTGGAGGGACAGGTGGAGGTGGAAGTAGTGGTACCCCAGGATTTGTCTTGGTAGAGTGGTAAAATATTTCTAAATTTATTGCATTCCAAAATCCCGCATAAAGCGGGATTTTGGTTTTTTGAAGGAGGGATATGTTACAATAGAAAACACACGAGTACCGTTAGAGACCAATCAGGTATGTTTTTGGCAATATGGTAATATATATAGTAAATATGAATAGTCGTTCAATATATAATCAGGCATGGGAATTCCATTCCCTGTCTCTAATGGGATGACCCCTGAATACGGCGCGCTCGGTAAACAGTTTCGGTCTCCGGAGGAGGAGATTGTGTATTTGCGCGCGCAGATTTTGGACAAGGAGAAAATTTTGTAAGCGTGTGTAATTGTGGTATTATGCAACTATGAATATACGATTATTTTTAACATCCAAAGTTTGGAAGGAAGATAAGTATTATATTGCCTATAATCCTGAGCTTGACGTGGCTTCCCAAGGAAAGACTCCTGAAAAAGCCCAACTAATGCTCAAAGACGCAATCTCGCTTTTTATAGAAACTGCCAAGGAAATGGGTACCCTCAATAATATTTTACGAGAGGCCGGATTTGTGAAAAAAGAAAAATGTTGGGTTTCACCAGTAATTTCCTTTTCTCCCATGGAGATGACGGTGTAATGTAAAACGATGCCTAGGATATCCCCCGTGTCATCTAGGGTTCTCGCTAAATTTTTTGAGCAAAAAGGGTGGGTTTTTAATAGAATGAATGGAGATCATCTCGTGTACATAAAAGCAGGGTATGATCGTCCTATTGTAATTCCGAAAGTAAGAGAAGTTCAAACTTTTATAATCCTCAACAATTTAAAGACAGCGAAAATATCACGCGAAGAGTATTTGAAGTTGATTAAGAAATAATAGTTTTTGGTTTTTTGAAGGAGGGATATGTTACAATAGTAAACACACGAGTCCCGTTAGAGACCAATCAGTTATGTTTTTGGCAATATGGTAATATATATAGTAAATATGAATAGTCGTTCAATATATAATCAGGCATGGGAATTCCATTCCCTGTCTCTAATGGGATGACCCCAGAATACGGCGCTCTCGGTAAGCAGTTTAGGTCTCCAGAGGAGGAGATTGTCTATTTGCGTGCGCAGATTTTGGACAAGGAGCGCGCGCTCGGCATTGCCCCCGGCTCGCCCGAGCGCACTCTGGAAAAAAGGGAGGAGGTTGCAATGGAAAAGATTTCAGAGTACCACAGCACGCCCACGCATGAGGTTTTGGACAAAAGCTATCAGATGAAGGTCAATGACCTTGAGACACATGTCGTAAGGCTTGGAGCGGAACACAAAGAAGCGGTGGATCAGCTGATGCAGATTGCGCAAGGGAAAGGCATAAAAAATGCGCTCGCGATTTTAGAAAAATTAAACAATCCTCACCTTGAGGACGACTTTCATCGTATGCTCGTTCAGCTCCTCCTTGAGACGGGGGACTTTGCAGGTATTGCAAAAGACAAAGAGGTGGCACGTGCGCTCAAGATGCGACTTTATGAAGTGACACTTCCGCCTATTGACGAAAAAGGTGAGAAGCGCGAGTTTGCAGACCTTGTCTCGGGTATGGAGCATTTTTATGCAGGCATGCTTTCTATAGAAAACACGCAAGCGCGTTTTGGTGATATCAAAAACTATTTTACTCTTGAGCTCGCACTCTCAAACTTTAGCGAGCAGATTATTTTTTACTCTGCGGTGCCAATTGAACACGCAAATCTTTTTGAAAAACAGGTGCTTGCCGTGTATCCTGATGCAAAGATCCGCGAACACAGAGAAGACTATAATCCATTTAATGAAAATGGCTCAAGCATTTCTTCTGTCGCAGAGTCGGGAGGGGACACCGCCTACGCACTTCGCACGTTTGAAACTTTTACCCAAGACCCTCTTTCGGTGCTTCTCTCTACTTTTTCAAAACTCAATCGCGACGGTGAGGGTGTTGCGGTACAACTCGTTGTTCGCCCTGCAGGGAAGTCCTTCAATGCGCACTACAAATTTGTGGTGGACCAAATCAAAAAAGGTGTAAAGCCAAAAGATGCGCTCAAGGGGATAGTGGCGCAGATTGCCAGCGGTTTTGCAAACGTTGCAAAGGGAATGATTTTTGGTGACAAAGAAAAAAAAGAAGAGCCTATTGATGATACCGCGGTGAAAAGTATTGAGGAGAAAATATCTTCTCCCATCGTCGACACCAATCTCCGCATCATAGCATCTGCAGGTACAGCAGAGCGCGCCGAAGCTATTTTAAACGAAGTAGAAAGCGCGTTTAACCAGTTCGGCAAACCCCAAGCAAATGAAATAAAGTGGAAGCGCGAAACAAAAGGCACGCGCCTTATGGAAGCAATCTACCGCTACTCTTTTCGCATGTTTAATGACAGAGAGAGTTTACCACTCAACCTAAAAGAGCTCGCAACGATATTCCATTTCCCCGTCACAACCATGTCCTCACCTGAGCTCAAGGAAGCAAAAGCAGGTGTTGCTCCTGCACCAGTAAATGCACCACAAGACGGCATTATCCTCGGGAAAAATATTTACCACAACAAAGAAACGCTTGTGAAAATGGGGCGTGAGGATCGCGTGAGACACATGTATGTTATTGGTCAGACAGGAACAGGAAAGACGAGTATTTTGAAAAATATGATTCTGCAGGATATTCGCAATGGCGACGGCGTGTGCTTCATTGACCCGCATGGTTCGGACGTGCAGGACATACTCTCGCTCATTCCACCAGGGCGCGCAGATGATGTTATCTATTTCGACCCTTCCTACACCGCGCGTCCGATGGGGCTCAACATGCTCGAGTATGACGAAAGGTATCCGGAGCAAAAGACGTTCGTTGTAAACGAAATGATGAATATTTTTAATCAGCTTTTTGACATGAAGGTGGGCGGGGGCGCAATGTTCGAGCTTTATTTTAGAAACGCCGCAGCCCTCGTGATGGAAGACACCGCATCGGGATCAACGCTTCTTGAAATCACTCGCGTGCTTTCCGACAAAGCGTTTCGCGATATGAAACTCGCAAAATGCAAAAATCCTATCATCGCACAGTTTTGGGCAAGCGCAGAAAAGACCACCGGAGACCAAGGGCTCGCAAACTTCGTGCCGTACATCTCAAGTAAGTTTGACCCGTTTATTTCCAACGAAATTATGCGCCCCGTAGTGCTTCAGCAAAAGTCAGTATTCAATTTTAGGCAAATCATGGACGAGAAAAAGATTTTACTCGTAAATCTTTCAAAAGGGCGACTCGGCGAAATAAACGCAAACCTTATCGGTCTCGTACTCGTGGGTAAAATCACTATGGCTGCGCTTTCGCGAGTAGATATGTTTGGGTCCGGGCAGAAACCAAATGATTTTTATTTGTATATCGATGAATTCCAAAATGTCACTACTCCATCAATTGCGACGATACTTTCTGAGGCACGCAAGTATCGCTTGAGTTTGAATATTGCGCATCAGTACATTGCTCAGCTCACCGACGAGATTCGCGATGCAGTGTTTGGCAACGTGGGCAACCTTGCTGCATTTCGTGTGGGACCCGAAGACGCAGAGTTTTTGGAAAAGAAATTTTCACCTACCTTTACCGCGCAGGATATTACTAAACTTGATAACTTTAATGCATACATGAGCATGCTCGTAAACGGCGAGCCACAGAAGCCATTTAACATTGCCACACTTCCGCCAGAACAAGGGAGCAAGGAGTTCGCCGAGAAGCTAAAAGAACTTTCCTATCTCAAATACGGCGCCCCTCGTGAAGAAGTAGAGGCAGAGATTTTTGCAAGATATCGGGGGTAGGGAAATCTTGACAAAAAGCATCCAAAGTATATACTTTAGGTATTATGAAAACAACAATGATCAACATCAAGACGGACAGGATTGTTAAGGAAGAAGCTCAGAAGCTTGCTGCGGAGCTAGGTTTCTCTTTGTCGGCACTCGTGACCGCATCACTAAAACAGTTTGTACGCACACGAGAGGTACAATTTTCAGCGTTGCCTCGCATGACACCATACCTTGAGGGGGTTATTAAAGAAGTAGAAAAAGACATCAAATCAAAAAGGAATCTTTCACCCGCGTTTACAAACATGAAGGACATGGACGCGTACCTTAATGCTCTATAATTTTTGAAATGAAAAGCATTCTTCTTCACAAGCATTTTGAAAAGAAGTACTCAAAACTTCCCAAAAAAATTAAAGATGCTTTTAAAGAACGAAGGAATCTTTTTCTTAAAGACATGTACAATCCGATCCTCGGCACGCACACACTTCATGGTAAATATAAAGGGTACCAAAGCTTTAATGTGACTGGTGATATTCGAGTTGTCTATAAGGAAGTACAAGAAGAAATATTTTTGTTTGTAGATATTGGTACACACCCAGAACTTTACTCATAGTTGTTTCTGGTTAAATTTTCTGCTACTATAGCTCAATCTTAATAGTTAATTCTCGCCCGCCAAAACTTTTATCAAAAAAGTGGCAGGTGAAGTAATAAAGGGATTTTATCAGCAAATTATAAATAAACACCACCAATCTTGCTAAAAGTTAGGCGGGTAAAAATATTTATGGCACACGCAAAAGAGGAGCAGGTACTTATTATTGTGAAGCCGGATGCAATTCAGCGAGGGCTTTTGGGTGAGATTACAGGGCGTTTTGAGAGAAAGGGACTCAAGATTGTAGGAATGAAGATGATTAATCTTGAGGACGCGCTTCTCGAGGCGCACTACGCGCATATTGCTGACAAGCCATTTTTCGTAGGGATTAAGGCATTCATGAAGGCGTCACCGGTGGTTGTGATGGTGCTTTCAGGAATCAACGCTGTTTCTGCAACACGTATCCTTGTGGGGCCTACAAAAGGTTTCGATGCTGATGCAGGAAGCATTCGTGGTGACCTATCTCTCTCAATCCAGTCAAACGTGGTTCACTCATCTGACTCAGTAGAAAATGGAAAACTAGAAGTTGCACGATTTTTCAAAGATGAAGAAATTTTCGATTACAAAAATTCTAACTTCGAGTATGTGTATGCAGATGAGGCGTTCTAAATACCACCCAATTTAGTTTAATGCTTTTACAAAAGCCTTGCTTGATGCAAGGTTTTTGTTTTGTAACGTTGAATTTGTATTGCAAAAAAAATGTAATGAGCGTAGAGTGAATATAGGTTATTGAAAGCATTGTCTCCTAAGCTATTGACACGGGAGCCTCATATTTTCATGCACTTTGGTGTATGATTGCGGGCACCCACCTAGATTTATCTAGGGTCAATGCCTTCAGTAATCTAAAGAAAAAGTCCCTGTGCCCCTGCACAGGGACTTTTTCAATTTTGACTTCTGTATTTGGCGCATTTTTTCGTTACATCGCTCGTTTTCTTCCGCGAAGTACTACGCGTACATCTTGGTCGAAAGCCTCGCTCGTGTCTCAAACTGCATCCAAATTCAGAAGCCAAAATGTGGTACAATTGTTACGTGATGATGCAACAATCTCAAATACCTGCTTTTCTCGTGGCATTTCTTGTTGCAATTGCGCTAGTAAATGGCGTTGCTACTGAAGGACACTGGTATTACACAATGCGGTGGCTAGATATGCCCATGCATTTTGCAGGAGGGGTGTGGCTCGCATGGTTTGGAATATGGTGGCAGTACACAAGGCGGGGTGTGGTACCAGCGTCATTCTCCTCTGTTTTGGGTGTGTGCCTCGCTTTTGCGGTGAGTGTAGGAATCTTGTGGGAGGCATATGAAGCAATAGTGAGCCTCCTCACGGTGGGTCACATGAACGCAATGCTAGACACACTTGGAGACCTTTTTTTTGATACGCTGGGGGGCACAATAGTTGCAATAGCAATGTGGGTAAAAATAAAAAATAATTAGAAATCATGGCCAAACTAAAATTCTACGGCGCAGCAGGGGAGGTGACGGGTTCAAATCACATTCTTGAAGGGGACGGAGTGTCTATCATGATCGACTGCGGGTTTTTTCAGGGAGTAAAAGTGTGTGATGATAAAAATAATGAAAAATTTCCCTATGATCCCTCGACCATCGACGCTCTTTTTGTAACACACGCGCACCTCGACCATGTAGGTCGTATTCCAAAACTTTTTAACGAAGGGTTCAAAGGTAAAATTTACTCCACACCACCCACACGAGAGATTGCAAGGCTTATGCTAGACGATACTTTGCGTGTGATTGCACGTGAGGCAAAAGCAGACGGACACGAGCCACTCTATCATGAGGACGCAGTACAGAAAGCACTTGCTCACTGGGAAACAGTACCGTATGGCAAAGAAATCCTTTTCAAAAATGGCATGAGCGCGCGCTTGCGTGACGCGGGACACATTCTTGGTTCTGCGATGGTTGAAATTGCACGAAATGGGAAGAAGCTCGCTTTTTCTGGTGACCTCGGCAATTCGCCATCACCACTTATGCCTGATACGGAGCATCTTTCAGATGTTGATTATTTGGTTATTGAGGCAGTGTACGGCGACCGCGCACATGAAAATATTAACGAGCGTACCAACCACTTAAAGCAGGTGATAGAAGAAACCATAGCGCGGGACGGCACGCTGATGATTCCCGCTTTTTCCATTGAGCGCACGCAGGATTTACTTTTGGAATTAAATGAAATGATAGAAGGAAAGCAGGTTCCCGAGATCCCTGTTTTTGTGGACTCACCACTTGCGATAAAAGTTACCAAAGTTTTTAGTGACAGTAAATCGTATTTCAATAAGACTGTTCAGGACGATATACGAAGCGGAGATGACATTTTTAAATTTCCCAAACTCCGTTTTACCGAACGCTCGCAAGACTCCATTGCGATAAAAAGTGTACCAAATCCAAAGATAATTATGGCCGGCTCTGGGATGTCCAATGGTGGGCGCATCCTTCACCATGAGAAAAATTATTTGCCTGACCCAAAGAGTACGCTTCTCCTTGTTGGCTATCAAGCGGTTGGCACCATGGGGCGCCTGCTCCAAGAGGGGATCAAAAGTGTGAGGATTTTTGATGAGGATATTCCCGTGCGAGCAAAAGTGATTACCATAGAGGGGTACTCTGCACACAAGGATATGAATGCACTGCTTGAGTTTGTGGGCACAATGCAAGACTCGCTCAAAAAAGTTTTTGTGGTCCACGCAGAGCTTGGCGCAGGACTTTTCTTTGCTCAGCGTGTGCGCGACTATGTGGGCGTGGATACCGTGATGCCAAAGGCAGGGGAAGAAATAGAAATTGATTTCTGATAATGAATGTCTTTGCGAGCACAGCGAAGCAATCCATAGTAACTGTTCCAAATTTCTAGATTGCTTCGAGTACTCGCAAAGACAACGCGGTGGTTGTAAGTCGTACGTTGTTTGTGGTAAGTTACTAGTATGGAAACCGATCAACATCAACATTTTAAAATAAAAATCTGCGTGTCAGGCGCAGCGGACACTACGCACTGTGGTGACACTGCAATGGAAAGCGCAAAAGAGCTCGGGCGTGAGGTTGTGCGTCAGGGAGGAATTTTGGTTACTGGTGCGACTACAGGTTTTCCTTTGTGGGCGGCAATGGGGGCAAAGGAGCTCGGTGGGGTTTCTATTGGGCTTTCTCCAGCAGCAAGTGAAAGGGAACACGTGGAAACATACGGGCTACCGCTCGACTATTTGGATATTATTGTTTACACGGGCTTCGGCTATTCGGGGAGAAATCTTTTGCTCACGCGCGCTTCAGATGCGGTTATTGTAGGGTGTGGGCGCATTGGTACCGTAAATGAATTTACAATCGCATTTGAAGATCACAAGCCTATCGGCGTACTTCGTGGTCCGTGGGAAATGGACGAAGTGCTTGAGCAGATGCTTGAGAAGAGCCACCGCAAGGAAGAGGGAACCGTACTATTTAATGAAAGTCCAAAAGATCTTGTGGCAAATTTGATCAGCGTTGTTCATGCACAAAAAACTTGCGACCTCGGCGAAAAATGCCCCCAGTATGTGTATGAAAACTACGACGGCGTCGGCGGGCCAAGCAAGGGCGGAGAGCGGGTGATGTAGCGCTTCGCGCAAGTCAAAAGTCAAAAGTCAAAAGTCCAAAGTCCAAAGTCCAAAGTCAAAAGTCCAAAGTCCAAAGTCTGTAAAGTCTAAAGTAAGGTCAAACAGCGAGGATGTAGTCGTGATATAATAAATAATTATGGTTGATTTCTATAAGGAATGGTACGATAAACTTATTGCACACAGTAACGAGAAGGGGCTTTTGGTTGAGAAAATCTCTGATTTGTTAAAAGGTAAGACGCACGAGAGCTGTCTAGAAATCGGGCTCGGTACCTCAGCTTATTTTTCGGAAAGATTAGGTGGGTTTTTTGATGACTATTTAATAGTAGAAAAAAATGAATTTAATGAACCGCTCAAGACGAATGTAAAAATAGTTCAGGACGATTTTGAAGAGCATATTTTTAATGAACAATTTGATGTAATCATTGCTTCCCACGTTGTCTATTATTTTAAAGATTTACCGCAGACAATCAAAAAAATTATTTCCTTATTGAAGGATGGGGGACGAGCATATTTTGTAGTTAACGGAAAAGAATCCGATTACGGACCGATTAAAGATGCCTTCGCGAGCTTTATTGGAAAGCCGTATACATTTACCTATGATGTTTTGAAGGCAAATCTAAAGGAGCATAGAACAAAAGAATATACCACTCAGGCCAGTCTCTCTTTTCAATCTCATGAAGATTTATACGAAACCCTTCGCCTCTCTTTTGATCTTTATCCTAACGAATATGAAGAACAAAAAGATAAGGTCATAAATTGGCTCAAAGCGAATATAAGAGGTGAAAAGTTTTTTATAGACCAAAAGATTATAGAAGTTATAAAATGATTAGCAGTAAGGATTCATGGGGGGAGCTATTAGTTCATAATAAGCAGGAGTTGTTTTTTGGGGATGTAAAAATTATTGTAGAGGATGGGGTATTTACCCCCGACCCTAGCCTTTCTTATTCGGCATCCGTAATCATACAGAATCTTCCTCTTCTTAATGGATTACGCGTTGCGGATGTCGGAACTGGGACGGGGATTATTGCAATTTTCGCTGCAAAGCAAGGGGCAAGAGAGGTCGTTGCGACTGATGTTTCTGGTGTTGCGATAGAAAATGCCCAGGTAAATGTAATAGCTAATAACGTCGTCGATAGAGTAAAAATTCTTAAAACAAACTTGTTAGATGATGTACAAGGAAAATTCGATTTAATATGTGCCAATCTTCCTATTTTAGATGAGCTATGGGAAACACAAGGAGTAAAAACCGAAGCGACGATCGAAGTATTTTTAAAAGAAGCAAAAATGTCACTCAACTTAGGTGGACAAATTTATTTGTCCTGGGGTTCGTTTGCGGAAAAAAAAGATATTATTGAAGATTTATTTAAAAAACATGGGTATGATTTTCGTTCTGTTACCACCGAACAACTCGGGCATGTTTGGTATTTGTATATTTTATATCGTACCTCATAGTGTAACGAAAAAGCGCGCCGGAAGGCGCGCTTTTTCTATTGGCTATTCACTACTGGCTAACAACTATCCCTTAACCTCATTCACCACATTCACAAATACTTCAGGATTATTTTCGGCGAGGTCGGCCATGATTTTGCGGTCGATGATGTTCTTTTTCTAGTTAAAAATTAATAAAAGACTTTGAATTACGAAACTGCAATATCCCAGCATCGTCTTTGCGAGCAAAGCGAAGCAATCCAGGATTATGCTCGATAAACTCTGGATTGCCACGTTGGATTACCAACTCGCAAAGACGGAAAACCAGAGTTTCGTAATTC
>JAUSES010000002.1 GCA_030649835.1 bacterium | reverse complement strand
TTTATATTTGATATGGCTTCCTCATAAGTTTTGCCCTGACTATAACATCCTTGCAAAGCAGGACAAAAAGCAAAATAACCATCCTCGTCTTGCTCTATAACAATTGGCAAATCATATTGTTTCATAAGATTAATCTTATCATACTACGACCTATGACGCAAGTGGCCTCGCCGCGATATTTTCCGCCAAAAACTCTAACTCTTAACTATCCATAGTAGCCAGTATTAAGAATTAAGAAGTAAGAATTAAGCTCGCTATGATGACGTTGAACTGACATGACGAGCATGCTTTACAAAAAATAATCAGTTTGCTAGTATGGCGGCAAGTGTACATTGACAAATTTTGGAGGAAAAAATGTCTAAAGCAAGACAATTATCAGCAGAAAACAGACAATGGTTGGAAAATCTGCAAAAAGAGATATGGAGATACGCACATAACCCTTATGAACGAACTCACGCGTTTGAAAAAAGAAAAATTAGTAGTTTTGAGCAGAAAAAACTTTTCATGTTAATTCGCGAACACGAGTTGCCGTGTGAAATGTTTTCGGGAGTGTACGATAGCGTTAGTATAAGAGTTTTAGACCATCCACTCGCACCAGACATTGAGCTGGATTTCATTATATCCGTCACGGCTGGACCAGGAAGTTGCCATATCGAACTTCCAGGGGAAAAAGCTAGAAAGTTATTTGCAAAATTCACGCATTCCGAGCGAAACGTAGAACTCCTTGAACTTTATAACTTAGAGAAGCCGAGAGAATTGAGTTTTTACGCTTATTAACACTGGCTAATTTGTACTACATTAGCAGATTCCTATACCGTATGGTTCACCCAGCGGTTTTTTTATCCAACTAGAGCGAGCCCTCTGATTTTCCTTGTATCAGGCGTAGGCCATAGCGCCTTTTGGGGTGAAGATTGGGGGCGAGCCCCTTGTCATTTCGAGAGTTCTGGCGAAGCCGAGCGGGCATGGTGTTGTGGTGTAATTTACGCAGAGCCCCTCACTTGGAGGTTCAACCTCCAAGTGAGGGGCGGGTGGTAAACTACACCACAACGAGCGAGGCGAGACAAAAAGTGTAGCGACGCTTGCATCCACGCCGGGGATGCTAAGCGAAACGTCTCGAGAAATGATGAGGGGCAAGTTAATTTACCGGCAACAGATGTTGAAAGAAAATCAGGGAATCGCGATCTCTGAAACTATCTTTTCCATTTCCAT
>JAUSES010000057.1 GCA_030649835.1 bacterium | reverse complement strand
CTTCACCACCGCTTCTTCATCATAAATAATAGTATCATTAAAGACTTACATTAGTGAGTACACCCGCACTTGTTTATAAATCACCAACTGAAGTTTTTCCATATCGAATGAAGCTAGAACAAAATCAATATCATGACCTTCGACTTTTGAATTTTGACTTTCAACTTGTTGTACAATCGTCCCCAAAATGTCGTCCGCTTCAAAACCTTCCTTGTCATATATCGGAATAGCAAAAGCCTCAAACACGTCGCGCGAACGTTTTATTTGGGAAATAAGTTCGGGGTCAGCCTTGGCCCGACCGGCTTTATACTCTTTGTAGGCTTCGTGGCGATAGGTTGGCTTGGGTAAATCATAGGCCGCGACAATATAATCCGGCTTCAAATCAGCAATGATTTTGATTAGCATGCTGGCAAGGCCGTAGAGCGCACCTGTCGGCTCGCCCTTCGATGACGAAAAATCTGGCAAAGCGTGATACGCCCTATGCAAAATGGCGTGGGCGTCGAGCAAAACCAAACGTTTCTTTGTCTCTTTACTCATACGCTCAATTCTAACACCCCGCGCAAAAGAAAAAAGCCAGTTGCTATTAAGCAGATGGCTGTGACTAGAAAAATTTTAGGCTTGGGCAAAGAGCTTTTGAACCTGACCGGGGTTTAGAAAGCTAATGTATTTGTGAACACAAATTTTTTGAACTTGCACCCATAACCCAGCCCGAGAGTAAGTGCCCAAAAAATAATTCACGAAAAGTCTAAATACAATAGGGTTGTTATTCTTTCCGAATTCAGAAAGTGAGTTCGAGAATACCCCTTTTTGCGCTTCATCAAACGTTTTCACGTTATCTACGCTCAAAAATGGGTTCAACTCAAGACCAATACGAGCTCCGTCAGTGCCCCAAGGGTGGTCGCTTATTGCTGCCATTCCTTGAAGTGTCCCGAGAATAACCGCGTGCGGGTAACAAACGCTAAAGTCGTTTCCGATCATCTTCCCAGGCGGTGTTCGAGCTTTTTCAAGAAAGTACGCGAATAATTTTTTTGGAACCGTATATTCCGTTACGGCGAGGGCTATTAAGGTTTTCCAAAATTGGAATGCGTCGCCAGCAGGGAGCGACTGCCCCCAATTAGCCCAATCCACTAATTGTTTATCGGGGTTATATTCCGGACTAATCATTTTCCCCATCGCTTCAATAAACAAGTCTCGAGCTCTTGGCGAGGAAGAGAGTGTGACCAACATTTTCAGACCAATTTCTGGGTATTGCATAGAAACCCTTTCAGGTTTTTGTTCCCTTTCAGGAACGATTTCAAGGTTCAATGCACGATGCCTTCCTTTCAGAAAACATTGCCCTTTCAGGCAGAGACCACCGTGAACCGTGTCAGTAATCTGATGTTGATACTACACTTCGGAAAAGCAAAGTCAAATGTTAAAGGTTAATTGTCAAATGTAACTTTCCTCGTTTTCTCATCTACGAACTCAAATGTAAGTTTGTTGCAATCTGTCGGTAAAATATCCGCGACCCGATCGGCCCATTCGACCAAGATAAGATTAGTGGGATCATGAAGTAGTTCCTCAAAACCGAGCTTGCGAAGTTCCTCCCCATTTTTCAATCTGTAAGCATCGATATGTACAAGAAACTTATAGCTGTTAGCTGTTAGCTTATAGCTTTTCATTATGACAAACGTTGGGCTTGTGATGTGCTCTCGGACACCTAGTGCTTCGGCGAGGCACTGAACAAAAGTGGTCTTGCCCGAGCCGAGGTT
>JAUSES010000050.1 GCA_030649835.1 bacterium | reverse complement strand
TGAATTACGAAACTCTGGTTTTCCGTCTTTGCGAGTTGGTAATCCAACGTGGCAATCCAGAGTTTATCGAGCATAATCCTGGATTGCTTCGCTTTGCTCGCAAAGACGATGCTGGGATATTGCAGTTTCGTAATTCAAAGTGCTATAGCAAGCAAATGGGATACTTACCATAGTTAAGGAAAGCGAGAAATTATGACACACTACTTACGAAACAATCGGCCCTAGGTTGCGCCCAAGGAGCGAACTTACTAGTTCAGAATTTGGTAATTCAAAATCTGCTGAACCATGGCTGTCCCCATTTCCTATTTTCGCACAAAAGGGTACCTGACCCCTTTCATAATTTCCGACAAGAAAACTAAAGTGGTTTGGGTGCCTTTTAGGTAGTGGAAAATACTGATTGACGGATTGGCTTGCCGAGGGCTACTATTTTTTGTTTTCTGACTGCATCCCAAGCTTAAAAATGTACTGATAGTTTGCGTATAAAAACAAAAGGAAAACAACATTCATAAAAAGAATGCCTGTAATTAGTTCTTTTTCAGGGGACATTATGTGTGTGTATAATACAACTGAATCTCTGCACACTAAAGTTAGAACACCTGCATAAAAAAACCACTTCCAAAAAAGAACATTTTTGACAGTTTTTGAAAAAATGATGTTGAATAGATATATAGAGGAAATTGCCATGTACACGAGTAATATCGGTGCCTTGTGGTTCGTTAGAATATTAAAAACAAATAGATTAACTGTAAAATTTAAAGATAATAAAAACATGCTCCCAAAAAAGATCTTGTCTCCTATTTTTAATGTTTTCATAAATTTTGAAATTGATGTTAAAAAAATCAGGAGGCTAAAACCTTTAGCCTCCTGATAAATAGCACTACATAGTAATTAAGGCGAAATGGATGTCATAAAGAGATCCATTCCCGCTGGGCTCAAAGATGCTCCCTGCCCCGCCAGCGCCAGCGCATGTGTTCTCCCCATTCCTCTTCTCGCTCCAGTAACTAGCGCAACTTTCCCTTGTAGATTGAACATGTGTATATAGATTACTATATTAGCTCCTCGGCTCAGAAGTGGAAAAGATTACTATTCCAATCCACTCGTCCTACGTCGCTAATAAAAATTAATGCCCGCTGTTAATACCTATATTGTACTCCTTTTATAAAACGAACAATAGGCAAAATAAAAAAGGTCCCGTGTGGGACCTTTTTTATTTTTTGTTTATACTATTCTGCTGCTGGAGTTGCAGTCTCTTCTGTTGTCTCCTCTGTTGTAGGAGTTGCAACGGTTGTGTCTGTTGCGGGGGTTACTACTGTTGTTTCTTCTTCTGTCATATGTTTGCAAATATTACTTAATAAATAATATCCATTAGAAGCGACTAACTTCCTAACCGATTAAGACATCGTATCATAATACTAAATTATGTCTACCCAATATCTCCCCGATGTGTGGTCTTATTTTGTGAAAAGGGTACATGTCCAACTTTCTCACTTTCTAAAAATCCACGAATGACCCGATCGCGCAAAAGAAAAGGGCAAAATTATGACACACTATTTACAAAACAATGGTGCCTGTCCCCATTATCTAATACCCACATTGTACTACTTTCAAAAGCTAGAAATTATGACACACGATTTACGAAACAATGGTGCCTGTCTCCGTTTCACAAGAATTAATTAATGACTGCCAATACATACTTTGTACTGCTTTTAGAAAAGAAAGCTAGAATAAAATAAAAGGAAGCTCTATCTTGCGATAAAGCTTCCGTGTTCCCTGTTTTACATCAAACTATTTCTTTGCGACATGTTACGATCGTTTTTGGCAACGCTTTTTCAATATTTAAATTTGCATATTGATAGCCTTGAGAGTTACGCATCATAGCAATTTGATATTGTCGAACGTGATTGTTGTGAGCAAGGACGAGATATCGATAATTTGAATATTCTGGAGCTGACCATGAATCAAGTGGGCCGCTGCATACTCCATCAACTTTTGCAGTAAGTGCAATGAATTTCTTTTCATCCGCTATTCGCCCAAGAGTTGCAGACGCCCATTCAGGTGTACTCTCGTTGACTATCTTGGTGATGTGATTCCGCTCAATTCTCTGTGGGGTGTCTACAACATACACTGCCACATCAAGCATTAACGCACACGAAAATGCAAGTGCGAAGAATCCAACAAGCGGTAGAGCATACTTATTTACTCGTTTTTCTGCATATGTAAGTATCACCCACATAGACAGAAGAAACGCAACAATACCACTTAAGGCTCCATAAAATTCCCACATAAGATACCTCCGTATTTTTTAAACGAACACTGAAACCTGCAAAAGCAGGCACCGAAAACAACAACTACAGTATATCATATATACTGTAGTTGTCAAGGATTCCGTAATGGTTCACTACCTTGGAACAATTTTGTGGTAACAATGGTGGCTGTCCCCATTTCCTTCCATTGGAGAATACTTTTTTTGAACCAATCCCAAGTGAATCCAGAGACTCAATCGGGTCAAACGTCCACGAATGACCCGATCGCGCAAAAGAAAAGTAAGAAATTATGACACACTATTTACAGAACAATGGTGCCTGTCCACATTCCTAAACAAGTACCTCGATCTTACCCTTAAGATACTCGAACATCTTCTTGTGCCCGCTAGTGTTAGGATGTAATCCATCAGAAAGATCACCCATACCAAGAACCCCTCTCGTGTCTATGTATGCAAGGTTTTCTTTTTGTGTAAACTCTTGTAAAGCAATGTCGTACCTCTCAATATCTTTGTTCGTATAACGTTTATCAAGATTCCATGGAATTGGCGAGGTTTTTGATTCATCAACCACAGTAAGCCCGACAAAAACAATCTTGTTTGTAATCTCACGTGCCTGACCTGCGAGTCTCACTAGATTCTCCTTAAATTTTTCGATAGGTATTCTGCTCTGGTTCTTTGAAACTACAAACTGTGAGTCATTTATTCCAATAGCGAAAATAATGATGTCTGGTTTACGTGCAATCATTTCGGTTTTAAACCGAAACAAAAGGTCGTCTGTATTGTCGCCAGAAATCCCTAAATTGTAAACATCGACATCTTTATCTACTCGGGCACCCACTGATTCAAAATAATTTCTAAGACGAGTAGCCCAACCACCTCCTTCGGGGTCAACTGCACCATAAGTAATACTATCTCCGAAAATAGTTATTGTTGCCATTTGTTGATTCTAACATACCAAAGGTATGAATTCGAGGACGCAAAATTTTGGATGGAAGACAAGGCGTCAAGGGTGCGAATTCGGGAGCTGTACATGACTTTGAATTACGAAACTGCAATATCCCAGCATCGTCTTTGCGAGCAAAGCGAAGCAATCCAGGATTATGCTCGATAAACTCTGGATTGCCACGTTGGATTACCAACTCGCAAAGACGGAAAACCAGAGTTTCGTAATTC
>JAUSES010000049.1 GCA_030649835.1 bacterium | reverse complement strand
AAACTCTGGTTTTCCGTCTTTGCGAGTTGGTAATCCAACGTGGCAATCCAGAGTTTATCGAGCATAATCCTGGATTGCTTCGCTTTGCTCGCAAAGACGATGCTGGGATATTGCAGTTTCATAATTCAAAGTTTTATATGGTACCACCGTCAGGATCGCGTGTACGCTTATCTTTCCCTACGGGAACGGTAGAGGTTTCGCATCTCATTTCGCCTTCGGCTAGTTGCGATATGCTCAACCTTTTCGATTCCTGCACGCACGTGAAGCAGTTCACGTGCTCTCGGGCACAACGTAAAAAACACCCAGTCACTCTAGAGTGGTTGAGTGCTTTTCCTTACGCTTCTTGTGGTCACGAATCACTAAGTATTTTGTTTCGACTACTCACAAAATACAAAGTGTTCGCTACCCCGGCTCGTGGTTTTGCGTACTCGCAAAACATCACTGCGCCCGGCACAACTAAAAAACAACGCGCAGGCGTTGTTTTTCTTTACGTTGTGCCCCCGGCAGGAATCGAACCTACATCTATTCCTTAGGACGGAACTGTTCTGATCCATTGAACTACAAGGGCGTTTTGTAGTAAAGGCGGCTTTTGCCGCCTTTACTACAGAGTACATATTAAATTTTAAAACTACAAACCGAGGAGCCCTGCGAGACGTGGTTTATCAAAACCAATGGTCATATCCTCACCAATAAAGATAACCGGTACGCCCATTTGTCCACTTTTTTCAACCATCTCCTTACGTCTTTCAATATCCGCGCCTACGTTATACTCTGTGTATGCTACGTTATTTGCAGTAAAATACTCCTTTGCCATTTTGCAATAACCGCAGGTGGGCGTTGTATAAATTGTTACTTCTCTCATAATTAGTGAGTTTTAAATTAAAGGTTTTTATTGCTAACCCAAACATTTTACCATAAGTCCGGCAGCCATGCCAATTGTATTTTTGTGCGGGTAGGGAGAATCGGGGTCAAGTTTCTAAGCTCGTAAACTCGCTAAGAACTTACTCCCCGACCTCGCAGACAAGCACTCGCGATGCTCGTCTTGTATACCGACTCCGGTTTTCGATTCTCGGTACCCACTACAAAATGCAACATCACCTAAGCTATCGCTTAGGTGATGGCATTTTGTGCTGTATTGCTATGGTTTGCGCGAACCTATTGGGAACGTAGAGCGAGTGAAACGGGAGAGTAATCTCTCACATTTCCGAGCCGAGGACCCAATATTGTATTCGTTATATTTTGAAAAGAATGGGGACTAACGCCCGCTCGGCGTGCGCTAGTCCCCATTGTCCCCATTCTGTTCAAAATAGGTTCGAGCAAAGCATAGCAATACAGCACAATTCGAGACTTGGTCGGAAAAATCGGTCGCGCGCTGGCGCGCTGTATTGAGAAGGGGGTGGGCAAAATCCGTTTTGGTCTTGCATGCAAATGCGAATTCGGTGGGCGGGCAACGGGTGCAAAAATGAGACGGACACGGACTTTTCTTTTTTCATATCTAAAAACAATTATGACCAAACCAAAATATTTTCTTTATGCGCGCAAGTCCACAGAGGATGACGACAAACAGATTATGAGTATCGAAGCTCAACTCTTTGAGCTTCGTGAATTTGCGCGCAAAGAAAATCTGCAAATTCTTGAGGAATTTACAGAGTCGAAAAGCGCAAAGAAACCGGGTCGTGAGAAATTCGGCGAGATGATGTCGCGCATAGAGTCAATGGATGGTGTGGGTATTCTCGCGTGGCATCCAGATCGTTTAGCGAGAAACTCCATTGATGGTGGGCGCGTCATCTACGCCGTGGACACGACCAAGGTTATTGCTTTGCGCTTTCCGACGTTTTGGTTTGAACCCACCCCGCAAGGTCTCTTCATGTTACAAGTGGCGTTCGGTCAATCGAAATATTATTCTGACAATTTGAAACAAAATGTTGACCGAGGTATCCGTCAAAAACTGCGCCGTGGTGAATGGCTCACAAAAGCGCCCTTTGGATATGTAAATAATGTTAGGACGAGAAATATCGAACCTAACCCTGTGACCTCTCGTCTTGTTGTTCGCGCTTTTGAAGAATTCGCCACGGGCAAACATTGCTATGAATCCGTATCGCAGTTTTTTGCGGAACACAGCGTCGTTACTCGGAACGGCACGCCACTTAGCAAAAGTGCCATCTCTATTATGCTTTCCAATAGAGTGTACTTAGGTTTTGTAAAACATAAAGGAGAATTATATCCTGGCACTTTTGCGCCAATTCTTTCTCCCGATTTGTTTGAAGCCGTACAGAAAAGACTGAAGACACGAGCGAAACCTCGCAAATCAAAGAAGCATCACGATTTTCCATTCACGGGTCTTTTTCGTTGTGGTGAGTGTGGAGGGATGATCACCGCGCAGTGGGCAAAAGGTCATAGTGGCGGTCTCTATCGATATTATCGATGTACGAAAAAGAATGGAAAATGTGAACAAGGATATTTGCGAGAAGAAAAGCTCGTGTCTCAACTCAAGGAACGTCTTCAACAAATCACACTTCCCGACGACTGGATCGAGTACATGATGAGAAAAACGGATTCGTGGGAAAAAGAAGAATATTTGTCGTCGGGAAGTGCTGTCGAGCAGGTACGGACTCGTGAGCGAGAGACGCAAGAGAAGCTCGATAACTTGGTCACATTGTATCTTGATGGCGATATTCCAAAGGCAAACTATCTCGCCAAAAAGAACGAGCTTCTCTTGCAAAAAGTCTCTCTCGCACACAAAATGGACTCTGCTCGACAGGAGAGAAAGAATTGGGTCGAACCTTTGCGGGAATGGATTTTAGATATGAAACAAGCCACGCAATTGGTTTCGAGCGATGACTTTTTTGAAATTCGTGACTATTTCAAAAAAGTTGGAACGAACCTTCAATTGCGAGACAAATCCGTCTCCGTCTCATTTTGCCCGCCCACCGAATTCGCATTTGCATGCAAGACCAAAACGGATTTTGCCCACCCCCTTCTCAATACAGCGCGCCAGCGCGCGACCGATTTTTCCGACCAAGTCTCGAATTGTGCGGGTACCGAGAATCGAACTCGGGTCTCAACCTTGGGAAGGTCGCATCCTACCACTAAACTATACCCGCATATTTACCATAGGACTTACGAAGTTGGATGCAATACGAGGCGACGAGGAAGAAAGATGCAAGCTGTACCTCAAGTACAGTGAGCGTTTTTGCGACAAAGTCAACAAAGTAGTGTGCCAACTGCGTAGGTCCTATAATTAGAAACCAAAAAACGAAAGCATTCGTGCCCAGAGACTTTTTGTCTGTAGGGCTTCACCATTCTCACTTTTTTTGTCTGTTTCGTCAACCACAATTACTACCTCCTCTCCGGGGCGCGCGACGGTATACTTCTGCCGTACCTCCTCCTCTACTCCCTGCTCGCTTTTTAGGTGTTCTAGGCTCAATTTTAGCTCTGCGGTACGAGATTGGAGCTCCAATAGGGAGCGCGCGGCTATGTCCCTCTCGGAGCGGGCAATTTGGGCCTTTTGGTGAATCCTCCATGCGCCCCTTGCTACAAAAAATAATACGATAAAGAGAAGGGCAAGGGAAATCTTTGAGTAGAGGATTTTTCTTATCTTTTTTCGCTCTTGAAATGGGATCATATTGTTGTTCTGAGAAATAATTAGACTTTATTTAGACTATAGTATAGTATATGCGAATATTAATTAACTTTATAGTTCCGATATGATGTTTGATAAAAAATTTAAGAAGTACTGGCACATTTTTGGAATCGTAGTGTCTTTACTTGTGATTGTGAGCATGGTGCTTCTATACGCTGCGCCGTCACTCGCAAATTAGTATTTTAGACAGAATTTAGAAGATAGAAATTAGGATTTAGGAAACGGGGTTTGCGCAAAGCGCAAACCCCGTTTCTACTTTCGACTTCGAATCACTGATTCTGAATCAACAGATTCACGTCTTGGACGAAAGCTTGGCCATAAACTACTTTAGGACTTTCGACTAGTTCTCCCCTCCCCTCACCATTTTCAAAAACACTTCGTGGGGAATATCCACCGTACCTTGTGCTTGAAGTTTCTTCTTTCCTTTTTTCTGCTTCTCCCACAGTTTCTTTTTGCGTGAAATATCTCCACCGTACAAATATCCTGTCACATCTTTTTTCATTGCCGTGATTGTGCGCGACGAAATTATTCTCCCCAGTCCATACCCTTGGATCTTCACATTAAAAAGTTGTTTCGGTAAAATGCCGTGGAGCTTCTCCACCATGTCCTCTGCTTCACGTTCAATGCGTCTGCGTGAGACCACTTTTGAAAATGCAGGTACCACTTCCTCCGCAACAAAAATATCTAGCCGCGCCACATCCGCGTCTCGACTCCCTGAAAGCTCGTATGCGAGCGATGCAAAGCCAGACGACACACTTTTCAAATCATCAAAAAAGTTGCGCATGAGCTCGCGTAGTGGCATCTCCACTTCTATCGCCGTACGGTTGTCTCCAAAAAGTTCTGTCGCACCTACCACTGCCTCGTGCTCATAGAGTAGGGTCATAATCGGGCTCACATAACTCGGCGGTGTAATAATTTTCACCTTCACCCACTGTTCAAAAATCTTGCTCGTTGAGCCATAGTCTGGAAAAAGGTGTGCGGAATAAATAACTTCCCTCTTCCCATTCCGCATTTCCACTTCGTAGGTAATAGACGGCGTAGTGACGATTATCTCCAGAGTAAACTCCCTCCTCAAACGCTCGGTCACGATCTCCATGTGAAGCATTCCGAGGAAACCACAACGGAACCCGCGACCCAAAACACCCGACACCTCTTCCCCAAACGAAAGTGACGAGTCTGAAAGTTGCAATATCTCAAGCGATTGCCTAAGCACCGTAAAGTCATCTGCACTTTCAGGATACACCGACGCCCACACTACGGGCCGTGGCTTCATGTACCCTTCTAGTGGTGATGCAGATGCTTTTTGCGTCGTGATGGTATCACCGACAGTTGCGATACCCGGTTTCTTTATACCGGTAAGAATGTATCCGATTTCCCCTGCTGAAATGATGTCAGTGTCCACCATGTCGGGATGAAAAATCCCCACGCCAAGCGCACCAAATTTTTCCCTCGCTTGCGCAAAAAGGAGCGTGTCGTTTTTCGTAGCTTTCCCATCGAGCACACGCACGTAGACTATTATTCCCTTGTGGCTTGAATATCCAAAGTCAAACACAAGTGCACGAAATGGGCCATCGACGCCCCCTTCTGAAATAGGTGCTTGCACTCGTTCAATAATAGCATTGAGAATTTCTGATACCCCCTGTCCTGTTTTTCCCGAAACCTCAAGCACTTCCTCGGGGTCAATGTCCAAAAGTTTTGCGAGCTCGTCTTTCACCTCGTCCACGCGCGCGATAGGCGAGTCTACTTTTGAAACGGCAGGAATAATGACAAGACCTGCCTCACGCGCCATGGCGAGAACTGAGAGTGTTTGTGCTTGCACTCCCTGCGTAGAGTCCACGAGAAGAATTGTTCCTTCCACTGCTTTCATCGCGCGAGAAACTTCATAGGCGAAGTCAATGTGTCCCGGTGTGTCGATGAGGTTGAGCACATACGTCTCGCCCTTATACTGGTACTCCATACGTACTGGTTGCATCTTGATAGTGATACCACGCTCGCGCTCAAGCTCCATCGAGTCGAGGACTTGCTCCTTCATTTTGCGCGCTTCCACCGTACCCGTGACCTCAAGCATGCGGTCCGCAAGAGTCGACTTGCCGTGGTCAATATGCGCGATAATAGAGAAATTTCGGAGGTGTTTCAAATCCATAGTCCGCAAAATATACCACAAAATCCTTTAAATTCAAAGGGGGTTTTAAAGTTTGCTTGACGAAATAAATCAAAAGTGCTATATTATTATTGGTGAGCCAGTGGTGGCTACATGTGAAAAGGAATATCAAAATGAAGATATTGAAGACCCCCGAGCAAAAATTGCTTGACGAAAAGGTGGCAAGTAGTTTACCATTCACTGTCGAGATAGAGTGTCTCGGGGTGAATTACTGGAATACGTGGGGCGGGAATACTAATTCCCCATGCGGAGCAATTTTGGAAGTGCTAGAATCTGATATTCGTTGGTATGGGTATGATCACGGATTCTATCTTGATGGTGAACATGACGCAGGATTCGTATGGTACGTGCACTGTGCACATTGCGGAAAACCGATTGTTTTGCGAGATAGCAATGGGCATAACGTTGTATCTCGAATACCAAAATGGATTGCGGAAAAAGTATTCCAAATGTGTTCTAACCCAGAGTACCCCATGAAGGCAGAAATTCCAGTTTCTGCATGAGACAGAAGGTTTTTTCCTACGACACGGGTGACCGTGTCGTTTTTTATTTCCGCGTTCATTCCGCGATGTCGCAACAGTTGCCGAGCTTCTGCTTGCAAACGTCATGAATGAGTCCTTGTATGGGCAATAAAAATTTCCAAAATTGTTTGCTTTTCAGTAAAGCATGCACTATGATGAAAATATGAAGTCATTCTCTCGGCCGTCACTCAATGAAATATTGGCGTTAATGAAAGAGCCAACAAACGCTGACAAGGCTCTCATTACCAAAGCCTACACCTTTTCGGAGAGGGCTCACAAAAGCCAAAAGAGATATTCTGGTGAACCATACTTTAATCATGTCGCACATGTCGCTGCTAATCTTGCCCAAATAAAAGTGGACGCAACAACAATTACTGCCGGGTTGCTACACGATACGATGGAAGACGCTGGTATTCCCGCTGAGACTATTGAAAAGGAGTTTGGCGCGGAAGTGCTCACCCTTGTAGAGGGAGTTACAAAATTGAAACAGTTAAAATACCGAGGGGCGGTGCGGCATGTGGAGTCATTGAGAAAATTTTTTATTGCAATGTCCCATGACATTCGTGTTCTTTTGATCAAGCTCGCGGACCGTCTACATAATATTCAGACGCTAGAGTACGTACCTGAGGAAAAACGACACCGCATTGCGCTTGAGACACTTGAAGTCTATGCACGTCTTGCTGATAGATTTGGTATGGGGAAATGGAAATCAATTTTTGAGGATGCAGCATTCCCTTATGCATTTCCTAAGGAATATGAGGATGTACGTGCGCTCATAAAAAACAAACATACTATAGATGAACGTTATGCCATTAAAATCAATCGCTCAATTCAAAAAGAACTTGCCGCAAATGGATTAAAATCTGCCCACGTAGATTACCGAGTGAAAAATCTATTTAGCTTGTGGAGAAAGCTCAAAAGAAAAGAAATGGATCCAAACAAGGTATACGACATTCTTGCCGTTCGAGTAGTTGTGGATTCCATCGAGGATTGCTACCAAGCCCTGGGGACAATCCATAAGCATTGGAAACCGGTCCCCGGGAGAATCAAGGACTACATTGCAATTCCAAAAAATAACGGCTATCGATCACTGCACACGACCATATTTCGTGGTGACGGAGGTGTCATAGAGATTCAGATTCGGACCAAAGAGATGCACGATGAAGCACAATACGGTATTGCTTCTCATCTTGGCTATAAAGAAAAGGGTAAGGGTCAAACAGTGCCAAAAAGTATTCCGAGTATTGAGGAGTTCACCAAGTGGCAGAAAAAAGTTGCTGAGTCTGATGACTTTGAGGAGCATCTTCAAGTGGATTTTTTCAGGGACCGCGTTTTTGTATTTACGCCAAAGGGTGATGTTATCAATCTTCCCGAAGAGTCCTGCCCAATAGATTTTGCATATGCGATTCATTCGAACATCGGAAACCATGTATCCGGATCTAAAGTTAATGGAAAACTTGTTTCTCTTGACACTAAGCTCCGAAGTGGGGACATTATTGAAATTGAAACAAAAGAAGGAGCGACACCGAGTAGAAAATGGCTCGACTACGCACGAACGCCCCTCGCAAAAAGACACATACGCATTGAGCTCGAAAAAACAAGTACAATCAGTATCCTCGCAAAAAAGTTTTTTGGAAAGAGGAAGTAACCCAAAAAAATACTCCCGCATTTGCTCTCTATAGAGAGCAAATGCGGGAGTATTTTTTTTGATACCCTACAATGAGAAATTCTTCACATTATACAAATCTTCATCTGGGTCCTTTTCCATTACGTCTTCCCCTCCCTCAGCGAGGTCTCCCTCCTGTGCAGGCTGTAAGGCCTCGGCGACAGTTTCTCCAAGCGGAGCAGCAACCACACCAGTCTCAATCTCATTATGTAGACGTTTCATAAATGCGCGGACATCGTCATGTGAGAAAAAGTCAATTACGATTTTCCCGCCACTTTCTCTCTTCTCAATATGCACCCGTGTACCAAGTACTTCGGTGAGCTCTTGCTCAAACTCAGCAACCTCGGGATCGATAAGGCCAATTTTTCGTACCTTCTCTACTGCTATGCGACGGGCGATTCTTTCCGCCTCGCGGACATTCAACTTTTTAAAAATAATTTCTTTGTAGAGCGTCTGCTGCTCTTCTTTTCTGTCGCAAAGCATGAGGAGTGGGCGTGTGTGCCCCTCTGTAATTTTTCTATCAGCAAGTGCAGTGAGCATCTCCTCAGGGAGAAGTAGCAGGCGGAGTGTATTCGAAACATACTCGCGACTTTTTCCAACCTTCATGGCTATCTGCACATGCTTAAAGCCAAAATCGGTAGCCAAGCGCTGAAATGCTTTTGCACGGTCAACAGGGTTCAAGTCCTCGCGTTGAAGGTTCTCTATAATGGCAAGCTCGAGCTTCACACGGTCTTCCTCCTCTTTCCCCTCCTCACCTATGCGAATAAGCACCGGCACTTGCGAAAGGCCTGCTATTTTTGAAGCCCGTAAACGGCGCTCTCCAGCAATGAGCTCATACTCCACCGCAAGCCCGCCCTCTGGCTTTTCTATTTCACGACGGGTAACTACGAGTGGCTGAAGGATACCGTACTGTTTTATAGAGTCTGCGAGATCGCGAAGCTTGTGCTCGTCAAACTCCTTTCTCGGCTGAAAAGGGTTTGGTTTTATCTTCTCAATTTCAATCCAAAAGATTGAGTTTTGATACATTTGATTTGGCATTCCGATGGGCATGGTGGGTTATAATTAAGTTTGTTACTCACATATTATCACAATAACTCACCGGTGCAAAAAGTACTTGCTCTTTAATTATTTAAATGATAGAATTTTAATCGGAGCGACTTCTAAGGAGTACACTATTATGCATATGGAAAAATTAGATATCGAAGCAATTACCGGAGTAAATCAGCAATCAAAAACAGTTGCAGTTCTTGAGGGGATGGCGAGCACTAATCCCCAAATGGCGGAAATGCTCAAAAAACAACTTCACATAAAATCCAAAGATGAAGATGATCTTAGGTACCTTCTTAGTCTGGACTATATGATCAAAGGAGCAAAAAAGAATGAGGAGGACTTACTAGGGAAAGACCCAGAATTTCTCGACTAAGGTTTTTTACGCAGAAGCCGCTCTTTGTAAGAGAGCGGCTTTTTCAATTACTTTTTGGTTGAAAGAATTTCAGTATTATCAACCAACCCCCACAAGACTTCAAAAAAAGAAGTCAGGATGTCCCACGGTGCAAAGAAAATTGCTTTACACCAATTTTTTAGGGTTCTCATTCTCTTCTCCTTCCAGATCATAAAATAAAGCAATAATTGCCAACAACCCATCGACTACTAAGGTGCAGAAATTTTTCATAAAATATTTCCTCCGTGTTTCCACATACACTATCTCACATAAAGAATAAAAAGCAAGGGTTGTAATAAACACACCCTTGCTTTTTAGTTATTATAGGTTGCCATATAATCAAGCGCCTCTTCTATGGCCTGCGAAGGCTCAGAACCACGCTCGCAAAGATACATGTCTTTTAGCAACCATTGAAGTTCCTTGTGGCCGTCATAAACGAGATTAAGAAATTTCAAAAGATTTGGCTCGCCTTTTCCTTTTAACAACAATTCTACTACTCTATCTGGTTTAATCTGTTTAAGAAATAGTTTCTCCATCACAGGCCATGCCCTTAATTTATCTTTCCCCCACAACATTAAAAAAAGTTGCTCCAGCTGTGTGGGTGTTTTCTTCTTCTTCATGATTGCATTCATCACACACCGCCTTTCTAAATTTAAAAGAATCCTTATCCAGTGTATCCTACAGAGCACCTCTGTCAACCTTCGGTATTAACCTTTCTTTTCTGGAGTTCTTACAATATACATAGTTACAATAACCACAATAATCGTAATGACAACCGCATAAAGAAATTTTGCGAACAATGAATTTGCGCTCGAAGCAGGGTAAACATATTCTATGAGTCCTTTTATAGCCTCGTTCCATGCAAGTCCAACTACTATTCCGAGTCCACCAGCAATATACGTCATCGACTTTTCACGCACCTCACTTGAAATTTGAACTCTTTTGCTTTTCAGATTGTTTAAGGGGTCCATAGATTTCAAATTATTGTCTCTTTGTTAAGTTTATATATTACATCTTTTCGTTCAACTACGGTCTCCCAGCCCATGCGTTTTGCATATTTGTAGAGTTTCAAATTTGGATTAAAACAAATAGGGCGCTCTACAAGCTCAAGAAATGAAATATCTCCCTCAGTGTCCCCTACCCCCACCGAACCTTCAAGAGTGAGCCCTTCCTTTTCTACGGCTCTGCGTACAATGTTTGCCTTGTTCTGAATCAAGTGCTCATCAATTACCTGACCAGTAAAACACTCTGTTGCGCCTGTTTCGTAAAGCATACCGTACGTTTTATCAAACCCAACATCATTACAAAAAAGATCAAGCGTTCCTTTTGGAGACTTTGAAATAGCCAGTAAATAGTAGCCCTCTTTTTTCAGGTTTTTAATAAGATTTTCTGTAAATAAATATGTGCGGTGACGATAGCGCTCCACCACAAACTCTGATGCACTCATAAAATCTCGATAGGGCAAGCCTTTTATGTTCTCCATAAAAACCTTTACGACAGCCATTATATATGCCTCATAGTCGCCTTGTCGATCAAGCCACTTCACTTTTTCCTTTTGATATTGTGTTCGTACTGAAACGGGGAAAAGCTCCATCTCAATAAGGACCTCTACAAGCTCGATAAGAAGTGAGGAGCGAAAAATCGTTCCATCGATATCAAATATAGCTACCTTGCGGAGAGTTTTAGTAGATTCTTTCATCTTTAGTTTAGTATACTATTATTCATTTTTTATACAAAAATTGCTAATAATGCTGAAAATGTGATATGATGCCAACAAGCGCCATAAGGCGCTTTGAAGTTAAAAGGCCATATCGTCTATCGGTTATAGGAATGAAAAGCAAACTGCTTTGCTTTTCATCCGGTTTCGAACGAAGTGAAAAAATCACCGATGTTTACGAGGTGATAGGGTAAGCCTTCGCAGAAGGATATGTCGGTGAAATATATGATAAAGACTGTACTATAAAATGAGATAAAATCAACGGCCCTATCGTCTATCGGTTAGGACATATCCTTCTCAAGGATAGAAGCGCGGTTCGACTCCGCGTAGGGTCACAAAAACGTGAATGCGAAAAGACTGGACTGCTCCAGTCTTTTCCGTTTTTGTGAAGGCACAGGCATAATTTTTCAGAAGAAAAATAGCCGAGCCGGGTGAGAAAGCGAACACATAGAGCTTTCGCAAGACCGGAGCGCGACGGCGCGAGGTGGGGTAGCACAAATTTTCACCAGAAAATTATGAGTGACCGGCAAGTACTTATATAGAATTTGAGCGTAGCGAGAAATTATATTTAGTAACTTGTGATCATACAGATATGGCCGAGCAAAGCGAGTCAATTGGAAACCCCAAAAAATTCCCAACCCAAACCCCACGATGACAATGGAAATGTTTTTGCACAAAATATAAAAAATCCCCACAAGTAAATGCAGGGATGTAGGATTTCTGAGGGCAGTACCAATTACTTTTTCGAGACAACTGTCTCTTCTGAATTCAAACCTTTTGGCAACCCTTCGCCCCGTAACTTCATATTGTGAAGCACTTGTTCGGGCATCGTTCTTTGTCCATCATTGCTGGAGATAATGCCACCTACTTCGCCACGCATCTGCATATTGCGAATCATTTGTTCAGCCATCGTGTTTCTATACATTTTTGCCTCCATGGTTTTGAAAGAAGAAATTTGTCCAAAATAAAATCAAACTGCTAACTACAAATACAACAATATCAGATGTTCTATATCGTGTCAATAGTCTATCATAAACGACAACTCGAACGATATCAGTTATGTATCAACATCATCGAGGTTACCCCTCTAAAACGATGCAAATCTTAATAGGAGTTGTTGTGAGAGCTATTCTTATTATTAAAAAATTACTAAACAGTATTTATAGTGACGCAAACTATTGCCATTCCCACATTTCTGCTATAAGCTGATTCCAATGACACACCAGAGGTCGCGAAAATAATAAGAAAAATGATTAAAGAAGAAAAAGAGGTATTGCGAATTGCTATTGAAAGAAAACAAGGATTGTATTCTCCTGCGGAAATGATAAATGGAATTGCAGGTCATAATAGAAAATTAGTTGAGGATCTAGTTGTCAAAGGATATCTGGAAGAAGTATCACAACAAATTTCAACCGGTGCTGTTTATAATTTTTATAGGGTATCTCACAAAGGCTTAATATTATTTAGTTCATGGTATAAAAAACTTTGGTTCAGCTTTAGGAATGATCTGAGGGTTATCATAGTATCAATTGTGGCATCGTCTATTACAACAATAGTGGCAATAATGATTGAAAAATCATTAAAACAATGACCACACAAGTAGTTATTCTGTAACTCCTCACACGCCGCAGGTACGAGGCGCTTAGAAATTTTTTGAGGAGATGTACGAGCGGTACTTTGACGAGAAAAATTTCGTAGCAACAAAGTAGATGGGGATGTGTGTGGAGTTACAATTTCGCCTTCCACTCCTCCTCCTGTCTCACCAGTAATTCCCCTGCTCTTTCCGGCTCTGCCATTATTTCTTCTACTGCTCGCTCCATACGAATACCCTGTGAGCCTTTTATAAGGATTATGTCACCAACACCAATGATACCCTCAAGATACTTTCCTGCTAAACGAGAATCATCAAAATCAAGAATTTTTTTCTCCCCAATACCTCCGTCTAGTGCACCCTCTATAATATATTTTGCACGAGGACCTACGGCTATTAAAATATCTACAAAACTACCCACCTGCTCGCCAAGTTTTTTGTGCTCCTCAATCGTAAATTTACCGAGCTCCAACATGTCTCCCAAAACCGCAATCCTTCTTCCTTTTGTTTTAATACTCTTGAGTGCCTCTACCGCAGCAAATGACGCAACTGGAGATGCGTTGTATGTGTCGTCAATAATGGTTGAGCCCTTGAGTCCTGAAAGAACGCGCATCCGCCCTGGGGGACTCGTGTACGTAGAAAGTCGCCCAACAATATCCACAATATTGAGCTTGAGATATGCCCCAACCGCAATTGACGCGAGAGCACTGTACACAGGCTGAACTCCAAGAACGCCATGCATGGTTACAGGAAAAACATTGCCACCGTGCTCTAGCTTAAAGGTAGTGCCAACGGGCACATCGCCTAAATATGCGACTTGTACGTTTGTTGCACGAAACATGGCATCAGTGTTTAGTCCATAGGTAAGTGACATCGCTTTTGTTCTCTCACGAAGCGCAAACACGCGCTCGTCGTCTGCGTTAACAACGAGCAGCCCTGTTGGCTTCAATGCTGTTACCAATTTTGTCTTCTCCTCAAAAACTTCATCGGGAGATTTGTAATATTCTACATGAACAGGGACATCGCTAAAGCGGGTAATAACGGCAATATCGGGCTGTACCAATCTGACCGCTCGCTCAATGTCTCCTGGTTTGCCTGCGCCGATCTCAAGCACGAGCCACTTAGGATAATGAATATTCGTAAGGATGAGTACAGACCCTTTGATTAAATTTTTTGTCCATAGGAGCGGATTTGACCACCCGTTTTCACAATTTAATATTGTGAGGGGTAGACCAATTTCACTATTAAAACTTTTTTCACTTTTTCGCGCAAGGAGCGCCTCTCCAACAACCGCAAAAATGGCATCTTTTGTAGAAGTCTTCCCGACGCTTCCTGTAACTGCAATTACTTTCGGCTGGTACTTGTGAAGCACGAGTTTTGCTTCTAGCTCAAGGACAAATGTAACTAATTGTTTAAAAATTTGCTTTAACATAGTGTTGAATCCTCTCCATTCCCCATTCCCCATTCTACCCTATCTATCGGGCGGTATTTCATAGTAGTTTAGCAAAAATTTGGTGATTTGCATAAACGGCGCCGAGAGTGTGTGTGAAGCGTAGGCTTCACCACGCGGATTTTTTAGAGTAAGAAGAATAATAAATTTTGGATCATACGATGGAAAATACCCAAAAAATGTATGCAGGTAGTCTGTTTCAGAATATTCTCCAGCATCTACGAGTTGTGCAGTACCTGTCTTTGCGGCGATACTATAATGTTCCATTTTTAGTGTACCTCCAAGAAGTGCCTTATCTACAACTACGGTGAGCATCCTAGAAATCTCATCTGAGGTTTCCTTTTTTATTACCCGACGCTCGCTCCCCGGAACAAACTCTCGCGAAGGCCCAATATTATACTCGGTACGTTTTACCACGTGAGGAGTTACCAGCACCCCACCGTTTGCAAGCGAGGCAAGTGCACGAATGGTAGCTATGGGCGTCATTGAAATTCCTTGCCCAAATGATGCAGTTGCGTATTCAATATCTCGGGGACTTTCAAGGTTTCTTATATCCCCTACACTCTCATTCGGCAAATCAATCCCCGTTTCTTCTCCGAGCCCATACGCCTTAAAATATTTACGAAATCTATCCTTGCCGAGACGCTCCTCGACAAACATGGTTCCCGTATTGAGTGACTGATTTAGAACCTCTTGCATGGGAACCACGCCACGTGCTTTTCCGTCATAGTTTGCGATACGTTTTGTATTAACAATTCTAAATCCCTTATCATCGTACGTTGTAGCAGAGGTGATCACGCCCGCGTCCAGACCTGCTGCAATAGTGAGTGGCTTGATAATGGAGCCCATTTCATATACACCATCGACAAGGGGGTTGGCAAAGACTGCCTGATTTTTTTCCTTTGAAAAATTATTAGGGTCAAATGAAGGTACTGTAGCCATGGCATATATCTCCCCTGTCTTTGGATTCATAATAATCCCCCCCGCGCTCGTGGCGCTGTATTTTTTAAGCACATCATCTTCAAGGACACGTTCGAGAACGCCTTGCACAGAAGGCTCGATCGTTGTAATCAAATCGCCTTCACTACCGCGGTCAAAAAGTAGTGACGAGGCTGGCTTTAAAAATAGGTCAGCAAAAAAACTTGATGAATCATCATTTCCAGACCGTGTAAGGGTTTCGTTATAATATCTCTCAAGACCATATCGACCCGTTAACATGGCGCTGTTTCCACCGTCAGAAGCTACAAAACCGAGAACCTGAGCTGAAGTCTTTCCACCTGGGTAAAATCTTTTTTTGTTTTTTTCTAAAATGATACCCTTTTCTCCAAGCGCACGAATACCTGATACTTCTTTCTCAGACAGATGTTTGGTCACTTCTTCATATTGATCATGGGCTCTAGATGCACGCGTGATAAAATCGGTCTTGTCGAATTTTATAATTTGAAGGAGTTTGTCAGCGAGTGATTCCTTGTTTATAACCTTTGTGGGGTCAATAGCAAGAACATAGTCGGGAACAACTGTTGCTGCAGAAATCATTCGACCGCTTTTTTCTACAAAGAAAATAGTCCCCCGATCAAATGTCTCACGCGATGACGCTATGTACTTTGACTCAGCGAGGTTTTTATAATACTCCCCTTTATTAATTTGCAAGTACCAGAGTTTTGCAAGCAAAAGAAGTGCCACGATCAGCACTCCTGTGTTGAGGAACCATATATTATGGAGTTTGCGATTTTTCATCGTTTGCAGATATCCCTTACTGTGCTAATGAGAATTTTGCCTTGTCACTGTTACTGAATTTTGCGCGCACCTCCTCAAAACCCAGGCTCTGGGCATACGCAAGTGTAATCGTGTTTGACTGTTCTAAATATGTTTGTTCAAGAGCACCTGATGTTACGGAAAGTTCATGTGCAGTGCGGTTCATATTGTCCCGAGAAACTCCAGCGATAGTTATAGAGAAGGCTGAATACATGAAAAATGCGACTGAAACCCCAAGAAGAGCGATCAAGATCCAAAACATTTTCTGTTCAATATTATTAAATTCTAAAGTTTTTGTGGTCATGGGGGTAGATAATAGTTAGTAGTGAATAGCCAATAATTAATTTTTTATTAAAATTCTTAATTTTGAGCTTCTTGATTTTGGATTTTCTTTTATTTCTGCTTCGCTTGGTGTTATTGGCTTTTTTGTGACGATTGTTGCAACCTCCTCTTTTTGTTTTTGTTTAAAAAATTCTTTTACAATGCGGTCTTCAAGCGAGTGGAATGAGATGACCGCAATTCTTCCTTTTGGAGAGAGATGCTCAAACCCTTTTGCTAGGCCTTCTCGTAGCGCACCGAGCTCATCGTTTACCGCGATACGAAGTGCCTGAAACGTCTTTGTAGCGGGGTTTATCCTGCTCTTTAGGTTCTTTGGCACACACGCCCCTACAATCTCAGCAAGTTGACCAGATGTCTCAATGGACTTTTCTTTTCGCGCTTCTACAATCCCCTTTGCAATCCTCCTTGCATATCGCTCTTCCCCATAACCGTAAATAATGTCTGCGATACTTTCTTCTGCCCATTCATTTACAATTACACGTGCAGTAAGTCCGTCTCCGCTTGAGCGAAATGTCATAAGAAGTGGTTCATTACGCATAAACGAGAACCCGCGTGGCACAACATCAAGCTGACGATTTGAAAGACCTATATCGAGAAGAATCGCATCCACCTTTTCTGCTCCTGCTTTTGCAAGTGCTGTATCAATGTTCCGAAAGTTTTCATTAACGAAATATTTTTTACAAGGGACATCAGACAATTTTTCTTCTGCAATGGAGAGGGATTCTTGATCAGCATCAGTACCAATGAATGTTCCGTTTTCCCCTATCATTTCGCAGAGCACACGACTGTGTCCTCCAAGGCCTACTGTTCCTTCAAACACCGTACTTCCCTTTTTGAGGGCGAGTCCATCGGTTGATTCTTTTAAAAGAACAGGTATGTGCATGGTTAGGTGTTAGGTGTTAGGTGTTAGGTGTTAGGTGTTAGGTGTTAGGTGTTAGGTGTTAGGTGTTAGGTGTTAGGTGTTAGGTGTTAGGTGGGCCTCTTCCTAAAACCTGAAACCTTTAACCTAGAAGCTTCTGTTAAATGACTCCTATTTCCCCCAGCTTCTCGGCCAAGGCATCGGCTCCTTTTTGAATACGCTGTTTGTATCCTTGCCATACTTTTTCGTTCCAGAGCTCCACTCGAGTAGACACTCCCACGACTGCAACTTCTATTTTTAAATTTGCAAACTCTTTCAAAAAATCGGGAACAAGAATGCGACCAATACTGTCCACATCTGTCTCAACAGCACCGGCGAGCATAAAACGTCCAAATCCTCGCGTATCAGCTTGCCCCATAGGAAGTGCTGCGAGTTTTTCAGCAACTTTTTCCCACTCCTTCATGGGGTAGACAAAAAGACAGTTGTCCAAACCATGGGTGATGACAACCTTCTTCCCAAGTTCTTTTCGAAACTTCGCGGGCAGCGCGAGACGTTTCTTTGGGTCGAGTGTGTGAATGTGTTCGCCGATTAACATAAATGTTTTTTAGTAAAGTTTTATGGTTTCCCACAATTCCCCACTTATCTACATTATATTACACTTAGCCCCACTGTACAACACTTTATAATACGAGTTATCCACACCCCCACACCTATCCCTGTATTGTTCTGCTTTCAAAAAACTTTCATATATACCGTCTAAATCATCATTTTTCTAGCATTTCACGGTCTTGCAACTGGCAGAACAAAAGCTATATAGGAATAGGTGTGGGGGCACAAGTAAAAACAAAGAAAAAGCCACCTTCGCGCAAGCGAAGGTGGCGTGTGAACCCTCAGGACCGTGCCGCCCAAGAGCACTTCAACTGAAGGAACCGCTCCATGAACCTAATGCCTTGATGAGACGAGGAGAAAATTCTCATCAAATCATTTCATGGCGGTATTGACCTTGATTATTTAAATTCGATATCAGGTAGGTGTGTTCCATGATATCTGTTCGAAAAAACCATAAGTGTTCGATAGCGAGATGCGACATCAAAATTAAGTTGTTCGCAATCAAAATTACTTTTATTGTCAAACTCTGTGCTTGCCCTTTTTACTGCATTCTGAAGATCCTGATCGAGAACAATCAGCACTTCTTCATTTAAAAGGACCGCATATGGTTTAAGCAAGGCTTTTAATTGCCCGTAGGTCATATTTGCTTTCATCTCAAGAACTCCTCTGGTTATCTGAATTGTACATTAACACAAAAGGAAACAATCTGCAAGCTCAAGAAAATCTGATAGATTAAAACAATTTACTCCCCCTGAGGGCGCATTGTTGGGAAAAGCACCACCTCACGGATATTTCGGGTGTTTGAAAAAATCATTGCCACGCGGTCAATACCAATGCCAACACCACCCGCTGGTGGAAGTCCGTACTCTATTGCCTCAAGGTAGTCTTCGTCTGAGGGTGACACATCCCCCTCTCCACCTTTTTTCTTTTTGTCTTGTTCTTCGTACCGTGCTTTTTGCTCAAGAGGATCGTTTAATTCTGAAAAAGCGTTTACCATTTCAATCCCCGCAATCACGAGTTGAAAGCGGTCAATAAAAGTAGGATCCTTTTCTTGTTTTTTAGCAAAGGGTGAAAAACCTGCAGGGTAATCGATGATAAATGTTGGCTGTATCATTTTTGGTCGACATGCTTTCTTGTATACATTGTCCATTATTTTTTCCACAGAGTCGTGTGGTTCAACGCGCACACCAAAACGCTCCGCAGACAAACGCCAGTCATCACGTGACATAGTTTCAGGGTTTTCAATAGATGCGTATCGTTTAAATAAATCTAAAAACGAAGTGACTGTAAACTTTTTAGAAACATCAATCGACTCCTCCCCTACCTTTATTTTTGTACCTTTGAGGACTCTTTTTACCAACGTCTTCATCATCTTTTCTACAAATGCCATTTGCGATTGTGCGGTCTCGTAGGCAGCATAAAATTCAAGCATCGTAAACTCAGGGTTGTGAGTCATGTCAATACCTTCATTTCTAAAATTGCGCCCAAGCTCATAGACGCGCGGAAAACCACCAACTAGAAGCTTCTTGAGGTAAAGCTCTGGGGCGATACGGAGGTTTAGATCAATATCAAGTGCATTGTGATGTGTATTAAAAGGTTCAGCAAGTGCACCACCAGCAAGTGACTGCAAGAGCGGTGTTTCTACCTCAAGATAATCTGCTTCGTTCAGAAATGAGCGAATCTCAGTAATGATTTTTGAGCGCATGATAAAACGATGTCTCACTTCGTCCGACATGATCATGTCTAGGTAACGCTTTCGAAAACGCTCCTCTACGTCTTGTAGTCCGTGCCATTTGTCCGGAAGTGGACGCAGACTTTTTGAAAGAATTTTCCAATCTTTTACGAGGAGGGTACGTTCCTTGCGCTTAGTCATAAAAAGGGTACCGGTGCACTCGATGAAGTCGCCCACATCAACAGTGTTCTGGAAAAGGGTGAACAATTTCTCATCCATATCATCACGCTTGAGAAAACCCTGGATCGTCGAACTCTCGTCTTTGAGATTAAAAAAAACAAGCGCTCCCTGCCCTCGGATAGCCATGACGCGTCCTGCGATAGTTACTTTTTTACTATCTTTAGAAAGCTTCGAGAAAGTAGCAAGTGTATCTGCAACAGAAAAAGAGCGTTTTGTTGCAATAGGATATGGGTTCATCCCCGCTGCTTTTAAAAGCTCTAACTTCTTTATTCTTTCTGTGCGGATTTCTTCGAGAGAGGCCATCTTGGTAGGTTTTAGGTGTTAGCCAATAGGTGTTGGGGTACTCAAAAATCTATTCAACATTAACAATTATGCACGAAACAATTCCCATTGGAGTCTCGTAGGACACCTTGTCTCCCTTACTTTTCCCCATGAGTGCTTCACCGAGAGGTGACTTGTTTGAAATTTTATTCTCCTTCGTGTTTGCTTCCTCGGAGCCAACAAGCTGATAGCGCCTTTCATTCTTTTCTCCTTGACGAAGGATCATTGCAGTTGAGCCGATCCCAACGATGCCACCCTTGTGCTTCTGTGTGATGACCGCATTTTTGATCATCTGCTCAAGCTTTGACACACGCTCTTCTGCTTCAGCTTGGTTTTGTCGCGCTTCGTGGTACTCAGCATTTTCCGAGAGGTCTCCGAGGCCCTTTGCAAACTCAAGCTGCTCAGCGATTTCCTTTCGGCGTACGCTTTTTAGGTGGTCAAGCTCCTTGATCAGTTCTTCAAGTTTCTCTTTGCTTAAATATTCTTTTTCATCTGACATATACGGACATCTTATATGTTTATTAACGAAAAGTCAATCGTTGTAAAACAAATGCCACCCACGAAAATTTCCATGAGTGGCAATACTTATAGGGGCGCGCTATGATCAACAACCTTCGCAAAAAGTTCGCCCGGTTGGAACAAAGGAATCTTGGGCGTTCTGAAGGAGAGGAGCTGTCCCACAATATGTTCCAGTAGCCCCTCCGACGCAAGGATATACTCGTCGGCTGTCTCTCCGTGATCAAAGGTAATCTGTTTTGGGCTAATCATTTTGTTTTCCAAGGCATACCCCAACACTGCTGCTGCACCAAGGTGATCTGGAAATTCCTTTGTTTGTAAATGTCTAATATACATTCCGTTCCCCATCTCCAGAATATACCTGTGTACGGCCTCATTAACAAGACTCATTTCAATATACTCGCTATCAACGACAAACTTCAAGAATTTGGACTGTTCTTCTGTGTATCCAAAAACATCCCGCTCCTCCTCGATGCCAAAACCGTAGCATATTTTTTTGAGTATTTCTTGCTTAGTTTGTGGCAACAAAAGTTCGCTTGCTTTCATGATCTACCCTCCTCAAAAATTATCAAAAACCCAAACTAAAATCTACCACAGTGTCTCAAAAAGCGCAATGGATAGGGTTGTGTCAGTTGTAAATTGTTAGTTGTCAGTTGTTCCCAAAATACTCCGGTGTATTCATGGACATCCAGTCAAGTAGTTGGCGCATCACATACACACCTCCAATGGTATTTGAGTGCGGGCCCTTCTCCATCACCACCGCAAATGCGTACTTTGGTTTTTCATAAGGAAAAAATCCAACGACCCATGAGTTGATATATTTTTTACCTGCATCTATTTCTGCGGTTCCTGTTTTCCCTGCAACACTCACGTATCCAACCCCGAGCCCAGTCACCGTACCTTCTTTTACCCCCTGACGCATTCCTTCACGTGCGACCTGAAAATATTCTGCTTGAATCGGAATTATTGTAGTGGAGTTTGCGGGAACATGACCTTTAAGAAAATGAGGGGTAACTAGTTTCCCGCCGTTTGCTATTCCTGCAATTCCTCGTACTGCCTGAAGCACTGTTGTCTGAAAACCATACTGCCCAATGACGGTGTGATACGTGTCACCAAGGCGCCATGGCTCACCCTTAAACATTTTTGCTTTCCATTCTGGGTTTGGAATTGTTCCTGCTTTTTCGTCAGTGATATCAATATTAGTAACGGCACCAAAACCAAACATGCGAGAATACTTTTCAATATTTACGATGCCGATACCCTTTTGGTCTGCGAAACCTCCACCAATAGCATAAAAATATACGTCGGAGGATACCGCTAATGCGCGTCTCATGTCCACCCATCCGTGCGCCTTCCAGTCATTGAATACTGATTTTATATTTGGATAGTATGGATTCTGGATAGAGATTGACCCTGTACTTAGTATTTGCTTTTCTGGTGAAATTACTCCCTCTGCAAGAGCAGCAACTGCCATGAATGGCTTCATAATGGACCCCGGTGTGTACACCCCTGACACCGCGCGGTCAAGAAACACTGCACGCTTGTCTAGGTTATACCCTTGAATAATTTTCCGCTCCTTTCCCTCAGATAAAATTGCGCTGTCGTATTCAGGGTAGCTCGTCATCGCAAGAAGTTCGCCCGTATTAACATCCATAACAATCCCCGCACCTGCCATATATTTAAAATCGTTCGCGGTGTCACGAATGAATGCGTGCAGTTTTTCCTGAACACGTGCATCCACACTAAGAGTCAGGGTATCACCGTCTGTTGGCTTCTCTACAATACTTCCCTCCTGCGTCCTACCAAGCGCGTCAGTCTCAACGATCCGCAAGCCATTCGCTCCAGAAAGTGCCTCGTTATAATATTCCTCAAGTCCATCCTTTCCCATGTATTGTTGCTGATAATAATTTCCGCTCTTGTCCCTCTTCGGGTAGCTCACATACCCAAGAAGGTGCCCAAATCCTGGCAAAGAAATGTATGACCTATGCGGGAACGGCATTTTCTCAGTTGTGGTGCTCGTGTCTTGCATGATAAGGGCGACACGCTCAGCCTCATTGTCAAAAGTGTTCCATGCAAGCGGAACATTATTTCTATCAAAAATCAGCCCCCGCATTGCAAAAAGTGGCATATTATCAAGACGATTGTTTTCGCTTTTTTTCAGAAACTCCTCTCCTTGAAATATTTGTAAATTCACTATCTTAGCTAGAAAAATTAAAATAATCATTAAGAACAGGAGAAAAACCCCAAAAATTGCATTTTGACTTATTGGCTTTTCAATCCTTCCCTCAAACTGATCTCTGTCGAATCCGGGTAGGTTTTTAGAATCAAGAAAAATCTCATCAGGGTCAATGTCGCGCGACATGTGCTTCAAAAATCTAGGTGAAATTCTTTTTGGCATAATATAAAATTTATCTCACAATTTTTCTTGCGTATGAGGCAAGGAGAAAAACGGCACCCGCGCAGAGAACACCGAAGATCCCCCCAAAGTATACTAGCCCTGCGCCGTACAAAAGATCAAAAAGAACCCCGAACCCAAAAATTTCAAAATACTTCTCAAACACAAACGCACCAATAATCCCCAGTAGAAATGTTACCCACCACGGTGCAAAAAAAACTGCACCAAGGAGAATAAAATTAAAAATAATACGTCTTTTCATATTATATTAAGAACGCTCTTCAATAATTATTTCAACAGACTGCATCTCATTAATATTGAACGGCGACCTGAAAAATATACGTCTAAACGGCTCTGCGGGTTTTTCCTCTATATGAGAAATGGTGCCTAAAATTAAATCGCTCTTTGCAGAAACTACGTTGTCTCCTAGAAACACCTCGCTATCTTGTGGTATTTTTGCTTCAAAATTACCCATTCCACGTCCGACTGCTTTTGCGGGGACTCTTTTCGCACCTACGACCACAGCCTCCTCCACGCCGGATGAGGAGTAGAGTTTCAGTTTTGATGATTGAGCCGAGACCTCAACAATCTCTCCAACTACACCAGAACCTGCGTATACAACCATATCACCCACACCTACCCCCTCTTTTTTCCCCGCATCAACAACGAGAATATCGTACGGCGAGTGAGCCGCTCCAACTAGAACATTTGCAACAACACGGTTGTCCCCCGCAACTCGACCAAGAGCCTCCTCCAGCTTTATAACCTTCTCTGAGAGTAAATTTCTATCAAGAATCTGTGCCTGCGTGCGTTCCATCTCTGCAAGAAGTGCGCGGTTCTCCTTTAGTAGTGCGTCCTTGCTTCTAAAGTTTGTTAGTAATGAATCAAGTGTGTCTAAAACTCCATCTCCGATATTCCATATGCTAGGAGCGACCGTATACACAAACTGTGTAAGTGTATTTCTAATTGGGGCAAAGATTAAAATAAAAATGCTGATACCGAAAAGGAGAATCAGCGTAATGATTTTCTTCTTAACTAATGCATTGCGGGAGTTACCTTGGTGGTATATCATTTTCGTGTTCAATAAGCACCTCACGGAAGCCCTCCATGTCTTCAAGAATAATTCCTGCTCCGCGCGCCACTGCAGTCAGAGGATCGTTTGCAACATACACCGGCACATGGAGCGTCTGTGAAAGGAGCTCGTCAAGCCCGCGGAGGAGCGCACCTCCACCTACGAGGATAATTCCTCTGCTCATCACGTCAGAAAGCACCTCTGGTGGGGTGGTTTCAATCACCTCTTTCACGGACTCTACAAGACCAACAACAGATGCGTTCATCGCTTCTCGAATATCCGTATCTGTTACTACCACCTCTCGCGGAAGCCCTGTCACAAGGTCGCGACCGCGAATCACCGCTTCCATTGGGCTTGCGGGCTTCTTTGCTGAACCAATAGCGATTTTCACGCTTTCCGCAGTGCGCTCTCCAATGAGCACCCTAAATTCATCCCTAATATAATTTATAATATCAGTGTTCAAACGATCACCTGCAATATGTAAATTTTTGGAACGGACAATACCACCGAGAGAGATAACGGCGATGTCTGTTGTTCCTCCACCAATATCGATAATCATGTTACCAATCGGCTCTTTTATAGGGAGCTTTATTCCAATAGCTGCCGCCATTGGTTCCTCTACTATATGTACTTCGCGTGCGCCGGCATTTTTTGCCGCGTCGTACACGGCACGCACTTCCACAGTAGTGATGCCGGATGGTACTCCGATAACCACGCGCGGACGTACAGTTTTCTTGCTAATTTTATTTGCTTTACCAATAAGGTACGCGAGCATCTCCTCGGTTACCTCAAAATTTGAAATCACGCCGTCTACAAGGGGGCGGATGGCCACAATGTGCCCGGGGGTTCGACCGAGCATCTGCTTTGCTTGTGCTCCAAGTGCCACGACTTGTCCGGTTTTTTGGTTTACTGCAACAACCGAAGGCTCGTTAATAACGATACCGTGGTCACGTAAATACACCAGCGTGTTCGCCGTACCGAGGTCAATCCCAATATCATTGGAAAAAAGCTGATAAAATTTCTCAAACATTTTGTTATTATTATTAAATTAAACTAATCAGATAGCCCAACCGTAAAAGAGCCATCTGCAATTTTAAAAACCTCAGCGCGGTCGACCATCCGCACCTGTCCAGTTTTTCTGTCAACAATCTCCACCTGCCCTCCGTCATCAATTGTCTTTTTTGAAACGACAATACGAAGCGGAATACCAAGGAGGTCGCTCTCGGCAAACTTTTCGCCCGCGCGCAAATCGCGTTCGTCCCAAAGTGTTTCAATACTGCATGCATTGAGCTCGGTGTAGAGAGCACGAGCATACGTTGAGACCTCCTCATTGCCCGCAGACAAGTCTACCAAATGAACGCGAAACGGCGCGATTGCCTCTGGCCACACAAGCCCCTTTTCATCGCCAAGTACCTCCACCACGGTGCCGAGCACACGCCCAAGACCAATGCCGTAGCAACCCATCACCACCATTTGCTCCTTCCCTTCTTCGTCTTTATAGGAAAGATTAAACGGCTCAGAGAAGCGCGTCCTCAACTCAAAAATGTTCCCTACTTCTACGGACGTTTCAGTGCGTAAATTCTTTCCACCACACTCGGGGCAAGCACTTTTAAGATCCTCAATTATCTCCTTATTCACTGCAATATGACATTTGTCACAGATATAAATAGTATCCTCGCCTGCAGGTGTTATAGTTTGAAACTCGTGCGAATATTTTGAGAAGCTTCCACCGGATGCATATGTGAGAAAAGTCGTTGTGCCAATGCCCACGCGCGTAAATACTCGCGTATATACTTTTTTCATCTCTTCATAATATTTCACCATACCCTCTTCGTCAGTGTGAAAGGAATACATATCTTTCATCATAAACTCACGCCCACGAAGAATACCGGACTTTGCGCGGAGCTCCATGCGAAATTTATTTTGGAATTGATACGCTGAAAACGGCAAATCGCGATATGATGAAACAAATTGCTTCACGAGTGGAACCACAATTTCTTCGTGAGTAGGTCCGAGCGCATTTTCGCGTCCAGACGTGTCACTCACTTTATACAAATCATCCATTGTCTCCCATCTCCCTGTTGTCTTCCAATTTTCCTTCGGCTGAAGGGTTGGCATAAAAATCTCCTGCCCACCCGCTTTGTTCATTTCCTCACGAATAATATTCTCTATTTTTTTGAGCACGCGAAGCCCGAGTGGAAGATAGGTGTACACACCAGCTTGAAGTTTGTCTACATACCCTGCACGAATAAGAAGCTTGGCATTTTTTGCTAATTCATCAGCAGGTGCTTCTTTCCTTGCTTTTGTAAAAAGTTGAGATTGTCGCATATCCGCTATCTTACCTTAAAAATTACCATGTACCAAATCTATTTGACTTTTCATGCTATACATGCTATTGTATTTCTAACCTCAGGTTGACTGAGGAAAGGCAGTGGCCCTGTTCAAGTTATTTTGATAAAAGGAGATAAACATGAATAATCAAAAAAGTGCAGTACCTTCAAATCCAATGTCACTAGCACTTGTCGGAGTGGGTTTCAGGCCGCCCGTTATTGCCGCAAACGAAGTACCGAATATTGCGCCAAAAAGAATGGTGGTGGCACTTACTAAGAAACAATTCACTCTTGTTTTCCACTGTTTTCGCAAGGACATTCCAAAAGGAGTTCAAATTGCAAAAGCTTGCGGTGGCAGAACAAATTTCGCAAAAAAGGGCACCAAGCTGACTAAGTTGGATTTAAACAACTTATTGGACCGAGTCTCTGTAGACGGTATCAATGTCCTTGACAGCTCTGGTCACTGCATGGTTTTCGTGAACTGCACTGTCGGCCTAAACAGTGAAGGCCTTGACTTCTGGGGCAAGAAAAAAGGAAACAAGGTTTACGACGAGTTCATTCATGCTCTTGCAGACTGCACATGGGGCGTGATGCAAATCAGAAATAACAAAGAAAAAATTGTGGTGTCACTCGGGGATTATTCCTATCAGCCACCAGCAACAATTTTACGGTTCGCTATCGAGCAAAAATAGTTCGGTACGCACCTTCAAAACGGGAACTTCAGTTCCTGTTTTTATTTACCCCTACACCTATCCTCGCATTGTCCTGCTTTTGGAATATTTATAATATATATTTAAGACATACAAATTGCTCTTTAATCACCTTTATTATTTTTGGTGCAGAACAAAAGCGATGCGAGAATAAGTGTGGGGGTTTACCCCTGCACAATCTTCGCGACATCGTGGAATGTGATGAACACCATGAATGCGATGAGGATAATAAACCCAATACCGTTTGCTGTGTTTGCAACTATGGGTTTTATCGGCGAGCGTTTAATAGTTTCAATAATGAGAAAGAATAATCGTCCTCCATCGAGTGCCGGAAATGGAAGGAGGTTGATGATAGCGAGATTGATAGAAATAATTGCGGTGAGGGTTACAAGGTGCATAAAGCCAAGAGCTCCCGCGTCACTCACAATACCAACAATACCCACCGGTCCTGAAATATCTTGAAAGTCTGCTTGCCCGATAAACAGATTTTTGAAAAAATCAAACAACCCTACTGCCATCGCAATGGTTAATGAAGCGGTAGTTTTTAGCCCCATATACAGTGCTTCGTGAATAGGTAGTGAAAGCTGTCCCACGCTGTCCATGGAAATACCTATCGCGCGCCGTCCGTCTATAAGCCCATCCTTGCTCTCTAGTTTCGCAATTTTCGATTCTTTGCCACGTAAATAGGTGAGGCTGATTTCATTATGCGTTGCGATAAATTTCTGCGCCTCTTCTACTTTTGGACTATTCAGATTGTCCTGTCCAGAAGCGAGGCTCACAATAACATCGCCTCCCTTAAGCCCAGCTATTTCTGCGGGAGCTTTCGGTATCACTTGAGTGATGGTAAGCGCGGGGTTCTGCACACGTGCGCCATATGAGGAATCATCCACCGAGTACGGAAGACCCACCATAAAACCGACACTGATGAGAAGCCACGCAAAAATAAGATTAAAAATAACTCCCGCACTGATGATCCATGCCTGCACGAGCTTCGACTTGTGGGTAAGGCTCCGCGCTGAGTCACTTCCCTTTAACGACTCATCATTGGGGTCCTCACCAAAAATTTTCACAAAACCTCCCACGGGGAATGCGTTTACAGAGTAAAGCGTCTCCCCCACTTTTTTTGTCCAGAGTCGTGGTGGAAAGCCGAGTCCAAACTCATCCACACGCACTCCCGCGCGCTTTGCCGCGATAAAATGCCCAAACTCGTGAACAAGAATGAGCGCTGCGAGAATGATGATGAATAGGATGATGCTCATAATTTTAAATGTTAAATTTCAAATTTTAAAATAATGTATTAATTCTCTAATTTCAAAATTATGAAATTGTTTAAAAATTAAAAATTTATTATTCGACACTAATATTTTGCAAAACAAAATATTACTCTCCCTAAAACATTTGAGTACAAATGTTCGGGCGAACATTCTGTGGAGCCCCACAGAATGTTTTAGCTCATGATCTCCTTTTCTTTCTTTGCTCCAATCGCATCAAGGTTGTTGTTTGCCTCATCAACAAACTTTTGAAGGTCTTCAAGCGAACGAGTTTTTTCGTCCTCGCTCATATCGCCATCTTTTTCCGCAGAAATGATGTCATTTTTTGTCTGCTCACGAACTCCCTTTAGTGTCACTCGTGCGGACTCTACCTTGTCTCGCACAAGTTTTGTAAAAGATATGCGTCTCTCGGTAGTGAGCGGTGGAAAAAAGATGCGAAGCCCTGCGTCGTCTGTAGAAACAGAAATACCGAGGTTTGCATTGTTAATTGCTTTTTCTATTTCTTTACCATTTGCTTTCTCCCAAGGCACAATACGAAGCGTGCGTGCGTCCTCGTTTGCAATAGTTGCAACGTGTTGTACCGAAAGCATTGCCCCATAGGACTCTATAAAAATACCATCTAAAATTGCACTTGATGCACGCCCTGTATGAATAGCAGAAAGCTCCTTACTCAAATGCTCCACACCCTCAGATACTTTCTTTTTAAAATCATTGAAATTGTAAGTCATATGTACGATAGTCTAACAAAGAAACTCAATGATATCAACTATAGATTGGGATGTCGTCCGAACTTTGCTCGGATAAAATACAATCAATTACCTTATAAAAACTTGTTTCTGAATATTTTTTACGATAGAATGATAAAATGAATAAAATAAAAGGAAACTTTCTTGCTATAACAATCTTAATCATAATTCTTACTACAAGTATTTTCTATTTTTTTTATGTTCCTAAACCATCGTGCACTATTATTCCTGACCCATCAGGCATCCTTAGCAAAGTATGCGATCTCGGAGGAAGACAGTCGCCTTATCAAAAAATACTTCTCAAGACGCACATGTATTTTTATCCGAACGACAGTTGCATGATAGAACTCGAAACAGGCAAGTTTAAATGCGGAACCAAACTTCCCCTAATGTTACCGATATGCAATCAATCTGCAACAGCAACAGATTGCAACAAAATAAGTCTTCCGCAAACGCAAGCAGCTGCCTCCAGTACACCAATGAGTGAATGGAAGGCTTTTGTGAATACGGAGTATGGATATTCAATATTGATGAGCCAAAAAGATTCCTTTGGAAGTTTTGGTGGCTATTCGTCAGAAGATATGTCTAAAAAACCAATTGTATATTTAATTAAAGCAGGGGGGATAGGTCACATAGCAATTAGGGCGGAAGTAATTTCTCAACAAACAGAAAAAGAAATGGCTGAGCAACAAAAAAAACTTTTTGCACTCGACTTAAAATCCTACGCTGAAGCTGTTAGAAATTTTCAACTAAATAATATTCCGTATCTTGAATTTGGAGTTACGGAGCAAATCAGCCAAAAGGATCTAAGTATGGTAAATTTCCCAAGTTTCCCTAATAAAAAAGTACAAGAATTAAAAGAAATAAAATTTGCCGGTGCAAATGCTTACGAGTTCATTGTCGAGGGAATGAGGGGTCTTTTTCTTGGGCCACCCGATGGGCACGGAGGTTATGTTTTGAGTCCAGATCTTCCTCAGAAATATATTATTTTAGAAAATCTCCGTGGCCAAAAAATGATTATCTATTACACAATGAATACCGACACAGAAAATATGGTTAAGTCTATCAAGCTTACGAGGTAGCCATGAGTGAGTAATAAAAATAGAGGACACCGAAATGCCCTCTATGGAAAAACTGCAAAAATAACAAACAAAAGAACTTGTATGAGCTACGGGGCCATCACATTTGATGAATGGTAGCGGCGCTACTTTGTCTCGGGGTCAGAGCAATTATCATCTAATTGGTACCTTCCGGGGAAGCCCCCCTCCATAATTTTTTTGACAATGAACGACTTGCAGTCCTTCTCCGTCGGCAACCACTTGATCGTTTTCACCATTTCGTCAAGGATGTGAAAGTTTGCCGGGTCGCCGTACATGCTCATGCCTAAATATTTATCGGGGATGGTCGGGATCAAAATTTCATAAGAAATCATGGATGTCCCATCTCCATAAGAAAACTCAATCTCAGACCTGAGGGCCAATTGTCCTGAGATAATAATTTTTTTTGTTAATATTTTTGTATCAATATCAGCTGTGTCTGGTTTGTTGTAAGCGTAAATAGGATTAAGATAAATTTCAATTTTATTCTTACCTGCTCGCATCGCTCCCTCTTCCTGGTTGAAAAAATTAAAAAGTTGAAATGTGCCATACCCAAGGTGATTATCTCCCACACGCCACTTTTCCGGATACGAAAACTGGATGCCATACTTTTTACTCGTATAGGTATTGTAACCTTTTGAACCCTCGGTGATGACCCCTCTGTATGTTGCGATATCCGCAGGGGTTCCCGGAGGTAATATTTGTTCCCCGAAAATATTTTTTCCTGTATCGCCTTTAGAAATGCCACGAAGAGAATACAGCCAAAAAATAAGAGTAACGATGGATACTATAATTAAAATAGAAATGATGGTTTTTTTATTTCGCAACATGATATGCAACATAACATTTCTCGACCGTAGTTTCAAACAAAAAAGAGGGCACGAATGCCCTCTTAAAGATTTACAAAACAACAAACTAAAGAACTTAGGCGATCTACGGGACCATCACATTTGACGATGGGTAGTAGCGAATTGATTCACCACTTGTCGTACATCCGTCAACCTGAAAGCTTTTGAGAATCCAGTTATCCATAATGACTTTGGCGAGTTGGGCTTTGTCACTAGTACCGCTTCCATTGTACTGGACGTTAAAGTCGAGATGAACACCCATTCCAAGATTTGTAGGTGTGTTCCCCATATATCCCAGAAGTTTTCCTTGCGCGACCGTATCCCCAACACGTACAAGGGGCGATGCTTTTAAGTGAAGGTAGCCGGTTGTGATACCTGTATTCTGATGTTGAATACGAACAAAATAACCAGCAGACGTGGATTGTATTTGATCACCTCCTCCTGTAGGGGCTCCTGATACAACTGTCCCTCCAGTAGCCGCAAGAATAGGAATATTAGCGGTACTTGAGCTGTATACCAGGTTACCGTTTGCATCTCTTGCTTTCCAAGAGAAATCAATAGAAAAGTACCCATTACCCTGATGCCCTGTGTGAACATAACTACATCCAACCCCTCCAATTTCAGTCGTAACTGCCCATCTTAATCCATTAAACGGCATCTTTAGCTCTAGCGTCGGTGTGAAATCAAGACGCAAGATTGGGCGCTTTCCGTCATCAGTACTATCCGACGAAACAAAGTAATCGAACTGATTATTGGTTCCATCTATGGGATAGACAACGAGACCGTGATTTATAGTCGCATCATTTTTCCAGCCATTGTAAAACGGGGTAATCCACATGATATACCAAGTATTAACCCCCGGTGAAGGTGAGTATGAATAGCCACTTCCTAGAGTAGGAAGTGTTGATGGGAATACTGATGAATACGGTTCAAAAACTCCCGACTTGTTTGTATCTCCCCACTGTACAGTAGTACTCCAGGGTGATGTTGCAGGAAAAAGCGCGACTTGAGATGGTTGAGTTGTTCCTCCACGTGGCAGACTATAAAGATACAAATACGCGTTATCAACCTGCGTTGGAAGGCCCTCCACATCAAACTTCAATAAAGAAAGGTACGTATCGCCCCAACCACCAATAGTGAGTTGTGAATTGTTCTGGAACGTTTTAATTGATGGGAAATAATTATTAACCCATCCATCGCGAATGTGATTCGCGGATTCCGGAATATTTAGAGAGAGGGGTGTTTTGGTTGGTACCATGCTGTTACTGCACTGGCCGATGATACAAATACAAAGCAAAGCAGAAATACTGAGAGTATCTTTTTCATTTGAAGCTCCTTATTTGAGTTTTGAGAAAGAACAAAGTCGGTTGCAAATCAACCAACGTTATCATGCTACCATAATAACGTTTTTTTTTGCAATTAGTTAGAGGATCATCGCCAAATGTTCTAAAAGCATTTTGGGGGAGGAGCCACGATCAGCGAGGTAGGTTTTTGCTTGGAAAACCTCTCGAAAAATATTGGCTGTGGCATCATCTCTCATACCTACTGTGCGTGAGTAGAGAATACGCTCAATGTTATCTAGTAAGCTTCTAAAAACTTCTCTGTCTATGGTCTCCCCTACTTTTTTCTCAGCGAGCTTTTTAGCGATGGCAAAGCGATCTTCAAGAGATGCATTAAGAAATTTCTCTGCTTGCCCGCCTAGGTTTTTCTCCGAAAAATCTTGGAGAGCGAGGGCTTTTGTGTCATCTGTGCTTTCAATAGCTCCAGAGACAACGAGCACGCGCGAGCGCAGTGTAGGCAAAAGCATTTCCGCACGAGGAAGAATGATAAAAAAATGTGTACCTTCTGTTGGCTCCTCAAAAGTTTTTAGTAAGGCATTTTGGGCCTCGTGGGTAAAGGAGTTTGCTCCGATAATGAAGATTTTGCGCGCGTCTGCGAAACTTGCGCGCGTCTGCGAAACCTTGAGCTCGCGGGCCTCGTCAACACCAAGTGACTCAAAAAACTTCACAGCAAAGTCGGGATTGCCTTTTGATTCAATACCTAAATTTTTCTCAAGGGCAGAAACGAGCAGGGGCAAGAGTGTATCGTGGGCACCCTCTATCACATGCGCATGGTGGAGGTATCCTGTTTTTTTGTAGTGTTGGAAAATGTGGTCCATGGCTGATTTTCTTATCGAGCTACTGCGAGATTTAGAAAATCGCCATCCAGCACTTATTTTTTAGCATCCCTAAAAAATAAGTGCTGGATAAATAATCTAATGTCGCTACGCTCGTTATCTTATTTATTTTTTCGCGAGTATACTTTTCTTATACGTATCCAAATGCTCAAGCGCGATACCCGTCCCCTTAACCACACAGTACAAAGCATCCTCAGCGAGTACTGCTTTCACGCCGGTACGTCTCTCTACAAGGTCAGGAAGGTTGCGAAGCTGTGATGAGCCTCCTGTCATAATAATTCCTTGATCAATAATATCAGCGGAAAGCTCAGGTGGAGTTTCCTGCAACACATCTTTAATGGCTCGTATTATCTCCCGGAGCTCGCGATCGATCGCTTTCACGATTTCATTTGTGCTGATTTGGGCGGTACGTGGAAGCCCCGTCACATAGTCTCGCCCCTTTATTGCAATCACGAGCTCATCATCGATAGCGACAGCGGACCCAATACGCACCTTTACCTCCTCGGCAGTACGGTCACCAATAGCAAGGTTAAAAGTTTTTTTTATATAGTCAGCGATTGCATGGTCTATTTTATTTCCCGCGCATTTTACCGAGGTTGAAGCAACGATTCCGCCCAAAGAAATCACCGCGACATCCGTAGTGCCTCCACCAATATCTACCACCATGTGCCCACGCGCTTCATAAATAGGAATACCTGCACCAATAGCGGCAAGAATAGGCTCCTTCACCACATACACATTTTTTGCACCCGCCTTAATAGTAGCCTCGATCACCGCACGACGTTCCGTGGAGGACACTCCCGCTGGTACCGACACCATCACTTCTGGTTTTAAAATATTCCACTTGCCGAGCGCCTTCCCCATATAGTAGCGAATCATCGCTTCGGTGACGCGATAGTCTGCGATGACGCCGTCCTTCATTGGGCGATATGCAATGATGTTGTCTGGCGTGCGACCGATCATTTGTTTTGCCTCAAGACCCACTGCCATGATGCGGTTGTCCTGCTGGTTTACTGCAACAACAGAGGGTTCATTGAGCACAACACCCTTGCCAGGAATAAACACAAGCGTGTTTGCTGTGCCAAGGTCAATGCCGATTTTTCGTACAAAAAATGCCATAAAATTATTCGAGTGTTAGTGCAGGGGTTACTTCAGCTACCTTTTGTGCGCGTTCAATATCTACACCGATTGCTCGTAAACGGCTTTCTACATCCTCATATCCACGGTCAATAGTCGTGTCCACATTATGTATGACCGACTCCCCTTTTGCAATGACTGCAGCGATCACAAACGCAAGCCCAGCGCGTAGGTCGGGGCTCTCTAGCTTGCGACCCTTGAGCTCCGACTTCCCGCGGACAAGCACACGGTGAGGATCCATCATGGTGATATTTGCTCCCATGGCAACAAGACTCTCCGTGTAGTTGAGGCGACCCTCAAAAATTGTTTCAAAGACGGTGCTCTCCCCTTCTGCTTGAGTAAGTAGTACCGTCATTGGAGCCTGAAGGTCGGTTGGAAACCCGGGATACTCGTGAGTCTTAATATCAACTGACTTCAGATGTGCTGGCGCACGCACAATGATCTCTGTTTTTTTAGTTTCAATCCCAACACCTGCACTCTCCAGTGTCTGTATGAGGGACTCGAGATGCGCTGGGTTACAATTTGTAATATGAAGTTCGCGAGCGGCAAGCGCTCCGAGAATAAGAAAGCTTCCAGCTTCAATACGGTCCGGCATAGTCTTGTGCGGGTGCCCCTTACCCGTCAAAAGTTTTCCGCCTTTAATGGTGATAGTTGGAGTTCCCGCGCCTGAAATTTTTGCACCACATTTGTTTAAAAATTCTGCGAGATCTGCAATCTCTGGTTCCATCGCCGCATTTTTGATAGTTGTTGTGCCCTTTGCAAGTACGCCTGCCATCATAAATGTTTCCGTTGCGGTTACGCTCTGCATTTTAAGAAAAATTTCGGCACCCGTGAGTCCGTTTTTTGCCTCTACTACGTACGAGTCATCTTTTATCAAAACCCTTGCGCCCATTTCCTCAAATCCACCTACAAAAAGATCTAGTGGTCGTGCGCCAATGAGACATCCCCCGGGATGAGGAAAAGAAACTCTTCCATAACGTGCAAGTACCGGACCAGTAAGCACAATAGAAGCGCGCATGCGTTTTGCTATGCCAGGACTAAGCTCTGTTGCAAACCCGTCTGAGATAGAAACAGCGTATGTCCCCTTTTTCTCGTTCACTACATCGGCCCCCATGTCCTTCAAAAGTTCAAACATACGAAGTGTGTCGTTGATTTCAGGAATGTTCGTAAGGGTGACAGTGTCACGAAAAAGCACTGTGGAAGCGATAGCCTTGAGTGCAGCATTTTTCGCGCCGGTGATTTTCACCGTACCATGAAGTTTTCTCTCCCCATCAAGTCCCTTAATAATAAATGTATTACTCATAAATTGATAAATGTAGACCTATACTACTATGCTTCCCCCTCTTTGACCAAATCAATCAATTATGCAATAATACTTCGAGACAACAACCAACACAAAGAAAGGGGCAGAAAATGAGAACGATTACACGCATCACCATAGCTGTTGCCGTTGTAATGGTACTAATCCTACTTGGTGGATTACATCCGATCACCCTTGCAAAACCTCCAGAAAAACTAAAAGTTGTTCATCGTGTTGTTATGCACTCACTTTTACCACATGCTTCTAATATTGAGGAAATTTGTGTTATATACGATAAAGATAAAGAAGTGATTGACATATTTGACGAAAAGTTATATCCAAAAAGCAACCCAGAGAATCAGCAGGGGCAGAAGAAAGTACAAAGAGGACTGTTAAACATATTCAGGGACAAAGGAGTTGATAATGAAAAAAGGATTTGCATTTGGTACCAGGAAATAATTCCTGGACAAAACGATCCGTGGGTTCAATTTATTTGAAATGGCGCACCCGCGGGTGCGCTGTTTTATTTTTCTTTTTTCGGATAGTATAAAAGTATGCATATTCTTACTGTTGCGCCAGTTTCAAGGGGGGCTCTACAGGGCTCTCTTACCTATTTTTCAAAAGACCCTGTAGCCGTGGGGATGGTTGTGGTTGTGCCGGTGCGCACGCGCGAAGTGCCTGCCATTGTATTAGAGTCTCGTGAAGCCTCAGACGCAAAAACTTCCCTCAAGTCTTCCGATTATGCTATTCGCAAAATCACCCGTGCAAAACCGCGACGCATTTGGTTACCAGTTTTTCTAAAAGCAGTTGAGGAAACAGCAAACTTTTCTGCACAAAAGCTCGGAGAGGTACTGCTGGCACTTACTCCAAAAACAATACTTGATGCGCACCTTGAAGGTTTTCTCCCTGAACTGATTGTTCCTGAGACAAATAGTCGCTTTGAAATCCTTGGTATACAAAATAGTACCGAAATGCGCTATGACGCCTATCAGCGGCTCGTGCGAGAATCATTTGTGCGACATGAATCAGTTTTTATTTGTGTCCCAACCGAGGAAGATGTTTTGCGTGTATCAAAAGCGCTTGGGCGCGGAATTGAGGAATATACATTTGCTCTACATAGTAGTATGACAAAGAAGCGTGTTCTTGATGTATGGAAGAGTGTCATTGATAAAAAACATGCAGTATTGGTAGTGGGCACCGCACAGTATCTTGCGGTGCCTCGGTATTTTAAAACGTTAGTAATTGACGAGGAGCAGTCGCCCGCATGGAGAACAATGTTTTCGCCAATGCTCGACCTCCGAGTGTTTGTGGAAAACTACGCAAAAGCATGTGGAAGCAAGCTCATTATTGGTGCATCCATCCTCCGTGCTGAAACGCACACACGAACAAGGCGGGATACTGATCAGTACGATCGCATATCAGGTAGTGCGCGCAAGGAGATCAATACGCTTCTTGTTGACCCTCGTAAAGAAGAAGCAGAGAGTCGCACGAAAACAGGTAAGAGAAAATTTGTACTAATGACATCTGTACTCAGAGAACTTATTCATGTTGCAATGAAGCAAAACGAAAGAATTTTTATCCTATCGGCACGAAAGGGGCTTTCACCAATTACAATCTGTGATGACTGCGGTACGATTCTTCGTTGCCCGGAATGCGAAAACCCATTGGTCATCCACAACAAAGAAGCAAAGGGGATCAAATTTCATGTATTTGTTTGTCATGGTTGTGGGTTGACGCGCGTTCCTGAGAACAACGTCAACGAGACATGCCCACACTGCCATGGGTGGAAACTAAGTGGAATGGGTATAGGCATCGACCGCGTAAGTAATGAAATTTCTCATTTCTTTCCTAACGCAAAACAGTTTCTTTTGGATGGCAACCGAGTAAAAACGCGCGCAGGAGCAAAAAAACTCATCGAGCAATTTGAGAAGTCAACAAATGGAATACTCATCGCCACCCCAATGGCTGTGCCTCTTATTGGCAGTGTCCCCCTCACTGCAATTATTTCCATTGATTCGCTCTTTGCCATTCCCGATATTCGAATGCCTGAGCGAATTTTTGCACTCATACTTGCACTCCGAGAAAAGACTACAAGAACCTCCCTCATTCAAACACGCTCTGACGATACAACTATTTTCAGGCAGGCCCTTTCGGGTGAGCTCAGGCAGTTTACAGAAAATGAGCTATCACTCCGGAAAACATTTTCTTATCCACCGTACGGTACCATAATAAAGATAACCGTAAGAGGAAAACGATCTGCCTTACCTGTCGAAATAGAGAATCTTAAAAATTTTCTTTTGACCTATTCCCCCATCATGCCAACCACTATTGCTCGGGAGAGCGGTATCATGTTTCGTATGCATATGATTCTTAAACTACCTGAAGAGGGGTGGCCAAACGAAGACCTTCTTGCAAAGCTTCGCGCGCTCCCACCGCACATGACTGTCGAGATAAACCCCGACAATTTGCTTTAATAAAGAGCCTATTTACGATATACTCATAAAATTATGGTTAAAATTGTTCAAAAAGAAGATGCAATTCTTCGAGAGGTCTCTGAATCAGTGAACCCCAAGGATTTCAACTCGCCTCGTTTAAAGAAGATTCTGAGTGACATGACAGATGCTCTTGAGAAAGAGGAGGATGGCGTTGCTATAGCGGCACCACAGATTGGTGTGCCTCTTCGCATTTTTATAGTGTCCCATCGAGCATTTGATTATGACCAAGAGGAAGATGTGTCTGGCGCAAAAGTAGAGCCCGCGCCCAAGCGTGCCAACATGGTTTTTATCAATCCAGTCATTACCAAGCTTTCACGAAAAAAAGTTTGGATGCCCGAGGGGTGCCTCTCGGTGCGCTGGCTTTATGGCGAGGTTTCCCGCTTTCAAAAAGCAACAGTGCGGGCGTACGATGAGGACGGAAAAGTTTTCACGTGGGGCGGAAGTGGTCTCTTGGCGCAAATTTTTCAACACGAAACCGACCATTTAAACGGCACACTTTTTATTGACACTGCACGTAATCTTGAAAAAATAACTGCTGAGGATCAAAAAATTAGACGTGAACAAGAATCAGTATAGTTTGTCATTGCTGATTTTGCAAAATCACGTCGCGCAGTGTCGAATAAAGCGCGACCCGAAGCAATCTAGTGCTCATGGATTGCCACACTACGCTTGCAAAGACACGAAATGCAAAAATGAACGAAACGACACAAAAAATTAAAATAGCATTTTGGGGAACATCGCGTTTTTCTGTTATCGTTTTGGACGAAATGGCACGTGGAGGGGTATTGCCCGCTCTCATCATAACTGCACCACCACGACAAAAAGGTCGGGGACTTGAGATATCCCCAAGTGAGGTAAAAATTTGGGCGGACGCTCACGATATCCCGACCTTGGAACCCGAAAAGTTGGATAACGAATTTATTCGTCAATTGTCACATGTTAATTGTCAACTGTTCCTAATTGCCTCATATGGGAAAATAGTTCCTCGAAATATTCTTGATCTTCCAAAACACGGCACACTCAATGTTCACCCGTCGCTCCTCCCCAAGCTTCGAGGTGCATCACCTCTACAGTCAGCAATTTTAGAAGATGTGCCGGTCGGCGTGGAACACGAGACAGGAGTAACAATTATGCTTATTGACGAAAAGGTTGACCACGGCGCTATCATCGCGCAGGAGAAAATTACTGTTCCCAACTGGCCTCCAAAGGGACTTGTGCTCGAGGAAATACTCGGCGCACTTGGAGGCAAACTTTTAGTAAAAACAATTCCACTTTGGGTTTCGGGCGACATAGCTCCAGCAGAACAAAACCACGACAAAGCAACATTCACAAAAAAAATGACAAGCGGTAGCGGGCAGATATATTTGGACGACGACCCAGTGCGAATGTATAGAAAAATCCAGGCATTTGATTCATGGCCCCGGGCGTATTTCACCACCACTAGAAATGGAAAGGAGATGCGTGTCGTCGCAACCGAAGCGCACCTAGCAGACGACACTCTCGTTCTCGACCGCGTCATCCCTGAAGGGAAAAAAGAGATGCTTTATACTGATTTTCTCAAGGGCCAGAAATAGAGGCAATGTAACCAATAAAAAGCAACAACGTCTTCAATTAGATGAATAAGACGAAGGTTATATCTATTAAAGGCATTGGGCGACTATTGATGGGCTCAATTATTGTTGGGCTTGTTTTACCTGCTGGATTTTCCAGTGCTTCCATTAGTGACTGGCAAAAGGGAGCAACAGTATACCCCAACTGGAACACAGAGTTTGCAGGGGAACCATTCAAGCAATCACTGAAGAATCTTGCGGACACCCATGCAAATTATGTTACTCTGGTAATCCCTCTTTATCAATCTAGTGCAGATAGCACTGACATACAGTCTGGGTGGAACACCCCCACCGATGAATCCCTTATTTCAGCAATCACCTACGCACACAACTTGGGTCTAAGAGTAGTACTAAAACCTCACGTCGATCTTTATTCTGGTGAGTGGCGAGCATACGCAAATCCTACAGACAGAAACCAATGGTTTTCAAACTATACTACATACATAATGAACTATGTGGATTTAGCAGCAAAGTACAATATAGAAGATTTCGTCATTGGAAGCGAGCTCATTTCACTTTCGAGCGATTCATTTAACAGCACCAACACGCAGAATTGGCGAAATTTAGTTGCAAAAGTTCGAACAACATACACCGGAAAACTAACGTACAGTGCAAATTGGGGCCCCACAGGATTTACTGATGAAAAAAACAACATCCAATTTTGGGACAGTTTAGATTACATAGGAATTTCAGCATATTTTAACCTTGATGGAGATGGAAGTATTACAAGCTTAAAAAGTCTGTGGGAAAATATTAACAACGCAGATATTAGTCCACTTTCTCAACGTTTTGGTAAGCAGATTGTGTTTACCGAGGTGGGATACAGAAGCGTCACCGGTTCATACAGAGAACCATGGAACTACTCTTTAAATGGTGCGTCAGATGAACAAGGTCAGGCAAATGCATATCAAGCACTTTTTGAATACTGGAACACGCAGAGCTTTATGGAAGGCGTGCAACTATGGCACTGGATGGGAGATCCTAATGCAGGCGGAAGTGGAGCAACAGACTACACTCCGCAGAATAAACTTGCACAAGGAACAATAACGACGTGGTTTAACACAAATACACTTCCTCCGCCCACTATCGCTCCTCCGCAGTTTGTAATATCCACTCAACCCAACCCAAATAATATAAACGTCGGAGGTAAGACAAGTATCAATACGCAAATCACCAACGACGGGGGCGCTACGGGAAACACGGTTGTAGATATTGAAATATACAATTCATTAAATCAAAAAATATTCCAAAAGTACTACGACATGCAAGGGTTCCCCCAGGGACAATCGCGATCCTACCTTACAGACTGGAGCCCCACTGCTGAAGACACCTATTCCATTAAAATTGGTGTATTCAATTACAATTGGTCGGAGCGATACATCTGGGTAAACAACGCCGGCAACATCGTAGTAGGCAATCAAACTCCCCCTCCTACGACGAGTAGTCAAATAGATATCTGGTGGCCAACACAATCGGCAAACATTGGCGGACCAAGTGTGCCATTTAAAGGGGTACTCCGTGGTGTCGACGTCTCTATGTATACCATGTTATGGCAAGTGGATGGTGGCGGGTTGGTCAACATGCCTACCAATCTCACCGACTACCCTCACAAACAGTTTGATACCGACCTCACCGGTTGGACATGGAAAGGCAGTGGTCCGTATAGAATTAATTTCATCGCGCGAGACAAAAATGATGTAACCCTCACAGAAAAAAGTGTAGATGTCACCATTTGGCGGTAGAGATACTCTGATGTGGCAAACCAGGAATTTACTACCACACTAAATTACTTCTGATACACTAGATCTGAATTAGTTAATTTACTTTTAGTTACAAAACACTCCTTTTTCCGTCTTTGCGAGTTGGTCTTCCGACGTGACAATCCAGAGTTTATCTCGTATAACCCTAGATTGCTTCACTCCGCTCGCAAAGACAATACTGATAATACGTTAGTTTCGTAATTCAAAGTAATTTACTTCTCTGACTCAGGTCCTGCCCACGGTCCTCGTACATATAATCAAAAGACCATTTAGTAGATTAAATAAAAAGCGGCGCGATATTATCACGCCGCCGAATTGCGGGAGGAGAGGTTCTTGTTCTCCGCTTGCTTCACAAATGTGAAGGAGCCAGAATTACCCTTTTAGAAAGTCGTGAGACTTTACCTTTCCGCTTTTATTTTAAAATCTCGCAGGCCTTTTCTCTTTATTGAGCCCTTGGAGTACGTTAGTGAAAGCATTGGCGAGCATAATATTTGCAAAACTCACTGCTTCCTCTATTTCAATACCGACCTCTTTTGCAGTGGTGCAAATTTCGCGCCGTAGCTTACTCGGATCCATTGGAACTGAATCTTTGAGTATCTGTCTTTCAAGATACAGTAACGCAATTTCACCCATGCGCTGTTTGGATATTCCATTTTCAGTTGACATAACTACCTCCATTTATTTTGTGATGTAAGTCACCCTTGACTTACGGCACCATTATATACGATATTATAGAAAAAGTCAATAGCAAAATACCCCTTTAAATAGAGGGGTATTTTGCTATGTTTTGACTTATGGAAGTTATTTAACTTCTATCTTCTGAATAATCATGTCCTCCATTGGGCGGTCGTTCTGACCAGTCTTTGTATTCTCAATCGCAGTCACCACATCCATACCTGCTGTCACCTTTCCGAATACGGTGTGTTTTGTATCGAGGAAGTTGTTGTTGGCGGTGTTGATGAAAAACTGACTACCGTTTGTGTTTGGGCCGGAGTTTGCCATTGAAATAGTTCCAATTACGTTTTTATTCTCTGTAGCAAGCTCATCTGCAAATTTATACCCCGGATCCCCCATCCCCCACATGTTCATCTTGCTTGTGTCTTTTGAAAAGGGATCCCCACCCTGAATCATGAAGCCTTTAATAACTCGGTGAAAGCGAGTGCCATTATAAAATCCTGCCTTAGCGAGTTTTGTAAAATTCTCAACAGTCTTTGGCTTCAAATCTCCAAAAAGTTCGAGAGTGATTACACCCATATTTGTCGTCATCGTGATCGTGGTCATTTTTTTTGCTGTATTAGTTATTAATGGTGCATCTCCCTTTGTCTCTGGCTTCGTCTGTGGTGTGACAGTGGTATCAGTCACGACAGGGGCGACCGCTACTTTTTTTGTTACCCCAACGAACACCAAGACGGCGACAATGCAAACTGCAATGATAGTAAAAATAATATTTTGAGTCGACATATATAGTAGTTATTACTTAGTCTTCGCGTCCAAAGCGAAGCAAATTTTTAATTATTCCTGCGCCCTTGCGGAAAAGTGTACGAGTCTTGTCCTTGTGTGAAGAAAGCTCGCGCACAAGATCCTCACGCATGTCGTCGATCGCCGCATACAAATCTGTTTTTTCAGATGTCGCTCGAAAATGTTTTCCTCGGACTCGAAGGTTTGCCTCCGCTCGAAATACATCTCCCGATTGATGATGATTTGTGGTCTTCCCTATTTCCACATCTACTAGGATCTCCTCCTCGTCGTGTGGTATAGCAAATTTCTCAACGCTTCGAATCTTGTCCTCCGCATATGTCTGAATTGCACCTGTAAGCTCAATATTTACTGTAGTAATTTTAATCTTCATCCCGTTAGAGGCAGGAAACGTTGTGCGTTTCCGTAGCTAATTAATTTATTACTTTGAATTACGAAACTCTGGTTTTCCGTCTTTGCGAGTTGGTAATCCAACGTGGCAATCCAGAGTTTATCGAGCATAATCCTGGATTGCTTCGCTTTGCTCGCAAAGACGATGCTGGGATATTTCAGTTTCGTAATTC
>JAUSES010000047.1 GCA_030649835.1 bacterium | reverse complement strand
GTGACATCCTAGGCCAGGTCTAGGATGAGGGGGTCTAGGTAACTCAGAGACTAAACCGGGTTTAGTTTCATCAACAGGCAGTAAAACGCCTGTTTTTGGTTGTTCGATACTGGGAAAAAGTGTTTGAAACCGGAGTATAAGGCAGACTTAAGGTCTTCTTGCGTACAATACCTCTACATAAGCCAGAACCCCGTCAAAACTAGGCCCGGCCTAGGTGTGGATAACTAGGCCGGGCCTAGTTTGGATTAGTTGGGAAGATTGGGTGGGATTCGGTGAAAATGTACGATCGGGGAAACCGTACATTTTGAGGCTAAATATCGGTATCGGAATTCGTATCGGTTTATCCACAGGTTTGCCCTTGACGAGGTCATTTGATTCGAGGATAATAAAGCAACACGTGATAAGTAGTTTGAGTAGTACTTTAGCAAAATGAAAAGCCCCCCGTGTTTCCTCTAAGCTTGGCGGCAAAAAAGGAATTTTAGGTGGCTTTTCGTTTTCAGTGTAGCAGAAAATCGTTTTATGTCAACCCCACTTAAATATATTTCTCTTCAGGAAGCGGCATCGCTCTGCAAGTACTCGCAAGAGTATTTGAGTTTGCGGGCGCGCCAAGGGAAACTGAAAGCAAAAAAAATAAAGTCTCGCTGGGTCACCACAGAAGAATGGCTGATCACATACACGCAAGACAAGGGGAAAGAAGTTATTGAGTATATATCTTTGGGGGAAGCAGCAAAATTGTGCGCGTATTCAACCGAGTATTTGGGATTGCGAGCGAGGCAGAAAAAGCTCAAGGCAAAAAAAGTAGGTTCTCGCTGGGTTACTACGCAAGACTGGCTTTTGGATTATGTTCAAAGTATTGAAAAGCTGAAGGAAACGCAAAAACCTTCCTCCACGCCACAACGGACTCTCCTGAGTCCGTTCCGTGTTTTTCAGGCGAGCGTTTTCGTGAGTCTTGCCGTTGTTTTTGGCCTTTTTTCTCTGGGTTTTGGAAAAGAAGGATGGGGCTCCGCTGCTCGCGAAGCCGCGGGGATCGTAAAAGATTTCGGAGAGGGTTTTGATTCTGGCGCGAAGGTTCTGGGAAACAATGTTCAGCAAAAC
>JAUSES010000040.1 GCA_030649835.1 bacterium | reverse complement strand
TCAGAGGAGCGCTTTATTTTTTTGCTAAACCAAATTACGATTCCCTCGCTCCCGTAATTGACTTTTTGAAAAAAGATGTAGAAAGAATGATTACCACGCTGAAGTGGAAACCATCACAGAGCAATAATTAGTTACTGTTCGGGTCATCATGAGTTTCTGCACTTTTAATAAAATAATGCCAAACCACGAATGTATGCGAATGACACGAATGGATTTTATTCGCAACATTCGCGTCAATTCGCATTATTTGCATTAGGTTACCCGAACAGTAACATTACACAGCAGGTGGCGGATGAGTGAAATCCTGCTCCGAAGGAGTGGACACCCCTGAAAAATGAGTTTTTTAGTTTCGCCTTGCATTTCGTACTCACGAAGCTGAGGAAAAAAAGCAGCGGGGGATTCTGCTCGGACTAAACGCTGAACTCTTTTAATTTATTCCCACTTCTTTCAGATAGGCATCCTCCACCTGAATACCCAATTGTTGCGCCTTAAGAGCATCTGCTTTTGCTTCTTCTCTTTTACCAAGAGTATTTTCCGCTCTGGAACAATTAAGCCAATAGATAGGTGCTGTTGAATCTAACTTAATAGCTTTTGAAAAATCAGCCAGAGCTAAGTCATGCTCATATCTTCGCATAAACATTCAAGAACTAAAATCCAGGGTGGGAATAAAGCTGGTCAGGCTAGACACGTTAGTTTAACGATGTTGCCGGAAAGGATTACCCATTCTGGATTTTTTCTTCCAAAGTCTGAACAGTACCTAAAGAGATTTAGTAGTAAATCATCTTGGATAACTTATGAGCAAAGACTGATGAGGAATTTTAGTTTTTGTATTAAACAATAATAAAAAAAACAAAAACCATGAATCAACTAATCAAGTACGTCACAGGCATTGACATTGCCAAAGACAAATTCGATGCCTGTTTAATGAGTATGGATGTGCAGCTTAGCTACAAAGTAATAGCCACACATCAGTTCAGCAACACACCTGCAGGGTTTAAAGAACTTCTGAAGTGGCAACGCAAACACTGTAAAGAAAAAATTGTTATGCAAACACTTATGGAAGCCTCGGGCGTGTATCATGAAAAACTCGCTATCTATTTAACAGAAGCGGGAAAAGTAGTATTCGTAGTGCTGCCTAACAAAGCACGCAAGTACATGGAGGCACTTGGACTGAAATCGAAAAATGACAGCATAGATGCACAAGGTCTTGCATTGATGTGTGCACAGCACAAGTTTGAAGTATGGCAGCCCATAGCAAAGTTCTACTATGAACTTCGTTTGCTTACACGCCATAACCAAAGTATTTTGGAAGCAAAAACCATGTTCTGTAATCAAAAGCATGCTCTCGGTCATAGCGGATATTCTTCCAAGCCGGTAATGAAGCAAATAGAAAAAACAATCGGGCTGTTTGATAAACAGATCAAAGAAAACAGAGGTTTAATCAAACAACACCTAGAATCAAATGAAGAAGTGAAACGAAAAGTCAACCAGATTTGCCATATCAAAGGTGTGGATGTTCTTACTGTTGCCACTATTCTTGCTGAAACCAATGGCTTTGCATTATTCAAAAAAGCCGGACAGCTGGTAAGCTATGCCGGATATGATGTGGTGGAAAACCAATCAGGCAAACACACAGGCAGAACAAAAATCTCCAAGAAAGGCAATAGTCGAATCAGAAGAATACTTCACATGCCCGCATTTAATGTAGTGCGATTCAAACAACGCCCATTTATTAATTTACATGAGCGTGTTTATGATAAGAGCAAAATAAAAATGAAAGCGTATGTTGCCGTGCAAAAGAAACTGCTTGTACTGATTTATTCACTCTGGAAAAAAGATGAAGCGTATCAACCCGGTTACGTTTCTAATAAAACATCGGGGAACGAGGAGCCAAAGGTTCTCTTTCCGTTAAACCATCAAAAAGAAGTAGTGCCGCCCAAGGGCAGCACTACACAAGATGAACTTCGGTACAACGAATCGCCCGAGGCTCTCTTTCCGTTCCACAAACATAAAAATATTTATTCAAAATGATATACAACTTAAGACAGTACCTATCCGCTACAATCTCCCGCCAAAAGCGGGAGGATTTCCGCTACTATCCCTCACGCAAACAACAAAAAGCCCAAAAAACGCAACTTTACCCCTTCTTGACTAAACTTTAGCCGTTCCGACTGACACTATGTCGCATCTTGACGAAACTTTGTCATATCTTGACTTTACTTTCGTCCATCCCGTTGAAACTTTGTCGCATCTTGAGGAAACTTTGTCATATCTTGACCTTACTTTCACGCATCTTGACCTTACTTTCTTGCATCTGGACAAAACTTTCCCGCATCTTGACCGTACTTTTGCGGGGACTGACTGCACTATTGACAACCTTTTCCCGACTATTGAGCATCTGGACAGCACTTTCGCAGGGACTGACTGCACTATTGACAATCTTTTCCCGACTATT
>JAUSES010000038.1 GCA_030649835.1 bacterium | reverse complement strand
ATCCATGCCTTTTAGAAATATGGCTCATACACTCACTATTTCACGGACTTCTCCAAATGTCCCATGTCCTTTATCCCCAGTGTGCACAGGTTTATCCCCTTTCAACACAGAACCAAAAGACACGCAAAAGACTCTTTGTGCGGGCAGGGATAATCGAAATCCCGTCTCGTGCTTGGCAAGCACGCGTTCTACCACTGAACCATGCCCGCATGCCCTATATACTCTCATAATACTCTTTATTCATCAATTCACTCGGAAACATTTTTAGCCACTCAAGCATTTTCTCCTTAAAATACGTACTTGAAACTGCGACGAGGCAAACTCCCCACCCCAATCGTTTTGTTTTGTGTCGACCCACGATTGTTGTGCATTTTGTGAAGTTAGATTCGGGCAGTCCAGATGCTTCTGCCCAATACTGTATACATTTCGTCGCGTCTAAGTCAGGATATATAAGAACGTGAGCTTTAATTCTTTCAATCGGAATTTTGCAGGCACGGGTCAAAAAGAAAATATATAGTTTGATGAGTGACGGATCGGTATTAGCAATCCGTACCCCGTTTCTTATGCTACTTTTGTCCCCCTCTCCCCAGTAAAGCATCAGACCCGCGATAAAAAGAGGATTATATTTCAACTCCGCCATTTCTTTCCTCGCCTCTTCTCGGGCCTCTTCATATGCGCGTTTAAGGTGTGTTCCCCGTATTCTATCCAATTCAATTAATCGAATAGTGTGTTGTTTCTGAACTGAGGCTGCTAACTTTTTAGCTATATCTTTTGACCAATTAATCTCACTGAACCATCCAGACAAAGTTGCTTTAGGTATTTTTAACGCCTCGCGTATCTCATTATAACTCTTTCCATTTTTGCGCATTTTGAAAGCGATTTCCTTATCTTTTCGCATACCTTTATAGTACAAGATGCGGGTTCACTTATTGAGTAGACACACAAAAACTGTGGAAAACTTTGTGCCCCGACCAGGAATCGAACCTGGACCGTCAGTTCCGAAGACTGATGTGATATCCGTTTCACCATCGGGGCGTGTCTTAATACTACGTTATTATGTTACGATTTGGAAATGCAGTACCGCGTACCGAATGAAGTTT
>JAUSES010000033.1 GCA_030649835.1 bacterium | reverse complement strand
ACCCCGCAGGTCATACAAGGCTTCCTTCTTATAAGAAATTTGTCAAAATATACTTTAAAAACAACGATTTTTAAATTTTAAGTAAATTAGCCATTAAAAGCTGAGTTAAATCTTCCACACTAATTGTTGTAGAACCATTTTGGTGGGAGATAGAGGGCTTGGTCAAGCGCTCATTTGTCGTCGTCACTCCTCACTCCACCTGACCACGCTCGCGCGACCCATTGTGCTCAGCGGGTGCCCGCACTCGCCTTCAAGTCCTCTGTCGCCCAATAAATAAAATCGCCCAATGCTGGTCGCATCGGGCTCATTTATTTATAGTGGGAGATAGAGGGCTCGAACCTCTGACCTGATGAGTGTAAATCAACTGCTCTACCAACTGAGCTAATCTCCCTTGAGAACTTCCCAAACAAAGTACCATAAACAGTATTTATCTTCAAGACCTTGCGTTTTAACCTCAAGCACGTTAGGGTAGGTGATATGCAAAAAAGACTTGAGTGCCAGGTGTCTGGCCGTGTACAGCTCGTAATGTTTCGCGATTTCACAAAGCGTGAGGCGCGCTCTCTTGGCATCAAAGGTACGGTAAAAAACAACCCCGACGGGACAGTTTCTGTTATTGCTGAAGGCGACGAGGTGGTGCTCCACGCCTTCTTAAAACTTATAGGCAAGGGGCCGATACTTGCGCGAGTTGATGGAGTGAAAGGAGACTGGAAAGAGCCCTTGGGAGAATACAAAAATTTTGATATTCTGTACGAGTGAGCGAAGAGAGAAGGTACTCCTTTTCTCTTCCGAGCGAGCTAAGAATATATTGTACCCGGTTATATATTCTGTATAAGTAACTGCTCGAGTGCCCAGTCACAGGTCTTTTTCTACTGAAAAAGCCTGCGACCCCGCCTCGCGCCGTCGCGCTCCGGCTTTGAGAATGCTCCAAGCATTCGCATTCTCAACCTCGTATCTGTGGCGTCTGAGCGGTCACCTATAAATAATTTATATGTCAGAACAAAAAATTAAATGCATCGGTATCATCATGGACGGCAACCGCCGGTGGGCTCGCGCACACAACAAGCCTGCTTTTGAGGGACACAATGAGGGATACAAAAAACTTCAGGAGGTTGTAAGGTGGGCGCGTAAAGCGGGAGTCCCCAATATTGCTGCATATGCATTTTCCACAGAAAATTGGGAGCGCTCCGAGGAGGAAGTCGGACACTTGATGAAGCTTTTTCGCTTTGTTTTGGAAAATGAAGCAAGAAAAATGATAGATGAAAAAGTCCGCGTGTGTTTTGTGGGTGATCGTGCTCGTTTTGCGGAGGATATGCAGAAGGCAATGGTGAGAATGGAAGAAGAAACTGCAAAAGATTTTAACATCACGCTCCATGTGGCAATGTCATATGGTGGACGAGCAGAAATTCTTTCTGCTACAAACGCACTTTTGGCAGAAGGAAAAAAAGAAATCACAGAAGGAGATTTTTCAAAAAAGCTCTGGTCATACCCAATGCCCGACCCCGACCTCATTATCCGCACCAGCGGGGAGCACCGCCTTTCCGGCTTCCTCCCATGGCAGTCTGTGTACAGCGAGCTTTTTTTTAGCGATGCGTGGTGGCCAGAATTTCAAGAGGAAGAATTCAAAAACATTATCGATACCTTCAACACCCGCGAAAGACGAAGGGGGAAATAATGGGGAAGGTTTTAGTTTGCAGGTTTTAGGTTCTAGAAATGCATTTCGTGCTTCCTAACATCTTAAGCCTAATACCTGCATATGGAAGTAACTATTTTATACTAAAACGAGGAAAATTTTGATATTTCAAAAATAATCCAAAAAATCCTAGGATTTGGTAATTATGGAACTCATTCGTTCGTTCGAAAAACAGGGCAAAAACAACGCTGACCATTCGCCTCATCTACAAAAAAGAAGGAAAAACGCCAGACGAAAGTTTTGTTTTTGAAGAAGAAATATCAGAAAGTCTTTTGGAAAAAATACAACGCGGGAAATAGGTGGTATAGTATAATCCTATGGATTTACAGGATTTTAAAAAACAATATGTGCAGGAAGAGCTAGGAGTTGATGAAGGATTTGGAAAAATCCTTACTTTTGTTGATTTCGGCAATGTAAATTATTGGTTTGAGGAAGACCGCCAAACGCATGACTACTTGGCTCTTAAAGAAGAAGAGAAACTAACCATCAATATTACAAAACTGAAAGACTTTTTGGCAATATTTTCGAGTGACGCCCGTTTTTATTATGGTTACGATAGCGCGAGTGTTGCCTCTCTTGGGTTTATACAAATGGTCGAGAGTATTTTTGGTAAGACCCGCGTGTTTACAAAAGCAATGCAAAAAGTAAGACACCATTTGCAAACACAGGAAGAAGCGAATTTAAACACGAGAAAGGTTTTTCGAGACAACGACGGAGAATTTGTGTATCTCCCAAAGTGTAACTTTGACGTCGAGATAAGTGTTGATGCAATAAAAATTATTGAACATTACGATACGATCTGTCTTATGTCGGGGGATGCAGACTTTGTGTATCTTTTGCGATTTCTAAAACAAAAAGGGAAGAAGATTATCCTTATAAAAGGAGGGAATGTTGTGCATCAATTGAAAGAGATTTCCGATCTTGTTATTAATGCTCAAGAAATAAAGAAGCATATTACTGAAACAAAGCAAAAACCTGGCATTAAGCCAGGTCTTGCGGATCGCAATCCCGAATCCACGGGTAGGACGACCCGAAAGTCGTAAATACATAATAGCATTCTTGCAAATGGGTGGCAAGCAAAATCAAAAGTTATCCACTGGAGAGAAATGAAGAAAGTAATTTATGAACATCCAAATTTTATACGAAGATAACGAAGTACTTGCAATCAACAAACCTGCGGGGCTTGTGGTGCATGCGGATGGACGCACGGACGAGCCGACACTTGCGGACATGCTTTTAGAAAAATATCCGAGCATCAAGGGTGTCGGAGAAACTATTCCGCTCACTAAAGGGGGCGTGATAGAAAAGTGGGGGATCGTGCATCGCATTGACCGCGATACTTCTGGTGTGCTTCTTGTTGCGAAAACGCAAGAGTCTTTTTTAAATTTGAAATCGCAGTTTCAGGCACGCACAATTAAAAAATCCTACCGCACTATTGCGCAAGGAACTTTTAAAGAGAAGGACGGTGTAATCGACAAACCTATCGGCCGTTCAAAAAGCGACTTCCGCAGATGGTCTGCAGAATATGGCGCACGGGGCGAGCTTCGCGAGGCGGTCACAGAGTACCACGTACTCGGAGAGGGTGAAATAAAAGTTTACGGCCAAGCCGCGAATCAGCTGATTCGCAAGCTTTCGTATCTAGAAGTGAACCCACACACGGGTCGCACCCACCAGATCCGTGTGCACTTGAAAGCAGTCGGTCACCCAATTCTTTGCGACGACTTATACGCCCCCAAAGGTCCCCACCTCCTCGGTCTCAAGCGCACCGCCCTCCACGCCTTTTCCATTGTATTCAAAGGGTTAGATGGTACCGAACACAAGGTAGAGGCACCTCTCCCCGAGGACTTTAAAACAGCTCTTGACGAGTTAAATCTATTGTGATAATGTTTTTGTAGCAACACTGATTCTGGCAGACTAACCGGGAGCGCCTATGGGTAATGGGCGTACAGTTCTATGAAAGGAGAATGGTCATGAGTAATGACAAAGACAAAGCACGCGTGATGACATTGGTAACTTATATCTATAAAAAGATTATTGAGGGCACGGCGAATGCGAGTGATTTTGCAGATTATCTGCAAGATTACCTTGGTCGGGCTAAACCCCGATATACTGAAAAAGGTGGCATCATCCGCTTTGATCTCCCTCCCGCACCTGGCTGGTCTGGTCCCGAGTGGGAAAAATTCTACGACGAAAATGGTTACAGACTTTCGGACAGTGCGAGAAAATTTTTGAGTTCGCCGGACTTCAAACCGACACCAAAAGGCACTATTGTGCACGTTGCAGTGCTGAAAGGGGGAGTTGTTTGAGGACAATCTTCGCACCACCGAAAATATTCCTGCGAAGGCTCTCAAACTTAAGTTGAAGAAAGGCTATCACGACCTCGCTTGCCTCATTCGTAATGAATTCACGAACAAGGAAATCGAAAAGATGTGTCTGTTGGAAATCATCGGAATGTCTAATTCTATTGAAGTTTCTTGTGGCGCTCCGGTGATTCTCGGCGTGGGCTGGAACGACAGCAAGGCGTGTCTCAATGCGTACTGCGGTAAGCCTGGCGGCAGATGGCGTTGTGGGTATGGGTTTGCTTTCGAGGAGCCAGGAAGCAATCGTCTAGTAAGTTAGCACGCCAATCCTTGGCTATTAATAGTTGGGCAGTGTCCCTGAACCGGTGATTTTTGCCGGCGCAGGGGCTTTTTATTATCACGCTTGCCCCCACCCTTATTCTCGCATAGTGTTTTTGTTGCCACGACCTCTAGGAGGTTATAATTTTTAGCAAAGTCGACAAGAATATTATGTGAAAAAATGAAAACACCAGGCAACGATGCGAGGATAGGTGTGGGGGCTTGCAGAATTGGGTCTCCCATGCTAGAGTAGCGAATACTCAACCAGAAAAATACTAAAGATTATGGAAACAACCACAATACAAATGAGCCCCGTAGCAGTAGCAAGTCGCAAGGATTTGCCTATTCGTGCTGGAGCGACCGTCAAAGTTCACCTTAAAATCGAGGAAAAAGGCAAAGTCCGTATGCAGATTTTTGAGGGACTTGTGCTTGCGGTAAAAGGAGGTGCTGGTAACGGCGCTATGTTTACTGTTCGAAAAGTTGCATCTGGCGTAGGTGTGGAGAAAATTTTCCCCCTTTACTCACCGTCAATCGAAAAAATCGAAATCGTACGTCAGTCTGAAGTGCGCCGATCAAAGCTCTACTTCGTACGTGGCAAAGTTGCCCGCGACGTAAAACGCAAGATGCGCCACACAAAGAGCGGAGTAACCGTCCCCGTACAGGAGGGAGAAGTTGCAGAAGCAGTCACCGCAGAAGAAGCGATTGCGTAGTAACTTTAAAATCTCACTTCGTGGGATTTTAAAATAAAAATAATTGGTAGACGCTATCACCTTGAGGTGATATACTATACTGCATGGGGTCAAGAGGTCCAAAACCAAAAGGGAAGGTGAAGATTGATTGGTCGGCAAATTTTGCTTACGCGATAGGACTCTTGGCGTCAGACGGATGTTTATCGAATGATGGGCGACACATAGACCTCACTTCAAAAGACACCGAACAACTTGAGAATTTTTTGCTCGCGCTGAACATTGGGGTAAAAATTACTACAAAGCGTTCAGGCTCTGGAATAGAGTATCAACGTGTTCAATTTGGTGACGTGCTGTTTTGTGATTTTCTTCTAGATATAGGTTTTACACCAGCAAAATCCAAAACTATCGGTTCAATCAAAATACCGAAGCAGTATTTTTTTGATTTTTTGCGAGGGTCGTTTGATGGAGACGGTTGTTTTTATTCTTATTGGGATCCTCGCTGGAGGTCTAGCCATATGTTTTACGTTGAATTTGTGTCAGCAAGTAAGCTTCATATTGATTGGTTGAGAAAAGAAATTTTTGAAAGACTTGCAATTAAAGGTCACATTGGGAAGGACGGAAAAGGATCAACATATCAATTAAAATACGCAAAAAAAGAAGCACTGGAAATTATTGAGAAAATGTACTACAATCACCAAGTTGTTTGCCTTTCCCGAAAAAGAATAAAAATTGAGAAAGCTCTAGTAATAGAGAAAAAGCAACAAAAGCTGTACTCTTAACAAATTAACGCGCAGGTGGTGTAACGGTAGCCACGCTACCTTGAGGTGGTAGTGCCAGTAATGGCGTGGAGGTTCAAGTCCTCTCCTGCGCACCAAAATGAAAAACCTACAGAAATTTCTGTGGGTTTTTCATTTTGGTGCGCAGGAAGTTAGCCAACTGCTTGGCTAACGTGAGGACTTGAAAAGGTTGAGTATGTTTTTTGACAAGTACTCGTGTTAAAAAATACGAAACCTGTACTGCGCCAGTAGGGCGAAAGACTCCTCTCCTGCGCACAAAATTCCTTGCATTTTTTTACCAAAATGGCATAATTTGAAGAGGCAATAAAGTAGTACAAATTGGTAGCCTATCTGGTTTTTTCTGAAACTTACCTATGGGGGTATGTCATGATTGTTACGCTGATCCAAACAATAAAAGTTTTTTTTGATCATCCTGTCAAAACGACAAAAGTGACAACTCTTTTTGAGCAAGCTGTATTCGGTGCTGCGGCACTTAATTTGCTAAATTTGAGTTGGGAAGTAAAAAAGAATGAAACTGAGCTTGGCTGTGAATATATTGCATGCCCGATTCGCAAGGATAAGAAAAATAAGATCATTCATGTTGAACCATTGAAAATTATCCTTGAACCAATCCCTTTTTCAAGCGAAAGAACATCGACAAGATGTGCAATTATCCGTGTCCACGAAAACCATAATCGGCCGATAATCCCACTCCCTCGTATTTTTTCTCGGAGCGATCTGGAAACAGTCAAAATAACAAGGTTATTCATGGAAAGAACAAAGGAAATTTTTGCCCATGGTGAGTTGAACGACACAGTCGTTCCCTCATAATAGCTGACCCCGCACAGGATATTTTTTGTGCGGGGTTTCGTTTTGCCCAACCACTTGATTTTATTTTTAATAAGAGCATACTTTAATTCGGGGATGAGGACAGCTTGCTGTCCTCATTGGTCTTTTAATATATTGCGCGGAATCATGGGGGTGATTTATGTTATTGCATATTTTTTCAAGTGTGAGCAATTTGATAGGTGTTACTCCGTTGTTCGTAGATACAATTTATGATGCCTCTTCGAAAGGTATATTCCAAAATATTTGGCAGGCAAATTTGTTTTCTCCAAGCGGGATTGATGTGAGCAAAAGAGGAGGGAAAGTTGCAATCGCTCACCACATGCGTGTTGACGAAAAAAAAGGAACTATAACAAATTGCAGTTGTCCTCATCGCATTATCTGTTTACCGATAAATACTGACCGTTTACAGAAGGATACAGAGCGGTATTTAATTTGTTTCGGACGTGGAGACAATGCCAACTTGTTGTATTGCAACACAGCCTCCCACCCAATTCTCCTACCTGAATGCTCGCGATATGCGAGAGACTTCAACCTTTTAAATGAGATGTTCATAAACAAACTTCGAAATGAGGGTTATCAAGTTAAAATAATCCCCCCGCCAATTGGCTGAAAGTATTGAATTTTTACTCCACATAGCAGTTGCATGTGGGGTAAATTTTTGCCTAAAAAATTTAAAAAGTGGGCAAAAAGAAACGGCAGTCGCTTTCGCGTCTGCCGTACAGGAGTTGCACCTGTTAGTGTTTGCCATGGCACCCAGGACCGTGTGAGTGTCCAGCGTGGTCGTTGTGTTCCTCGTGTCCGCACCCGTGCCCAAGCCAAATCTCCTTGGAGAGGTGCAACATATATCCAGTCAAGAGGAGTGCACCGATATAGTCTACCCACTTAATAAAAACCAAAGATACACCCCTTGATTCTGTACTAAGTATCCCATGTGCGATAAGTGCTATCACAAGAAGCGTTATCGCTGTAGCGACCGCTCCGATGAAGATGACCCAGCCACTATGTATTGCATCTGTCCAAGCATGCTTTATTAGTGAGAGAAGTCTCTTGATTTTTTTCTCAAGCTCCTCCTTTTTTCCCTCAGACAAAGGATATTCCCACTCCTTTCTTATACGGATCATTGCTCTGGTGAGAATCCACCAGCGCCCAAAATCCATTACTACGCCTATCACCCCAGCTACAATAATAGCAACAGGGAGAACAACATAGACACCAGACAAAATACGAAAGAGAGCCAGAACCGATACAGATATCGCACTAATGACAAGAACAATGGAAATCACTCGCGTACCAGTGATGTCAATCAGAGAAATACGATTTTGGAAACGCGTATTTTTGAGCCATAGAATTGTCAATACAACTATCGCAGCCCAATAATCTGTACTGCCATCAGTTAGTGCGTGTAGTGAGTCAGATGCTACGGACATACTGGAATGATATCCAATATACCATTGAACAAGACCACTTATAATTGCAATTGTGCCAACAAATGTATACAGGAATGCCTCGCAGGTGCAAGGGGCAACGGGTGAAGGGCATCTATCTCGATGCCCCGTTTTTATGAACGAAAGCATGAGCTACCTACCTTTCTGAATTAATGTAAAAGAACCAAGTTTTTTATATTATAGCAAAATAATACCCCCTTGTCAAGCGAGAAAAACTTTGGTATAGTAGGCATCTCTTGGTATGAACGTGTGTTTGTGCTAAGTTGTTGTCTGTGCGAAATATGGTGGCTATGGTGTAATGGTTAACACTAGAGTTTGTGGAACTCTCAATCTGGGTTCAATTCCCAGTAGTCACCCCCAAGAGCAAACTTTGTTTGCATGAAAGTGTAAGAAGGAGTAGGTTTTTTCGTGATATACTAATCAAATGAAAACTATTTTTGAGACATTTAAGAAGAGTATTTATAATCCAGCGTTTTATCAGAGCGTAGCAGGGGAGCCGTTGTCTCTTGGGCTACGATACTATGCAAAGGTTGCGCTCCTTCTCTCTATTGTAATGACAATTGCGCTCTCCGTTTTGCTTATCCCAGCGGGGGTTTTGTTTGTAAAAAAATATGCGCCTGAGATGGTGAGAAATTATTTTCCTGCGGAGCTTTCTGTACATATTGAAAAAGGCATAGCCACAGCAAATGTTCCTATGCCGTATTTTGTGTCGCTCCACAGTATAACGGGTGCCACTGCAACCGCTACAAGCACGGACGCAATGCAAAATATGCTCGTCATAGACACCACAAAAGATTTTGATAAAAAGAAATTTGAAGAATATAAAACATATGCGCTTTTGAGCAATACCGATATTGCAACAAAAAATGACAATGGACAGATTACTATTCAGTCGTTGCGCATGGTGCCCACGATGACCGTCAATCAGGAAGCTCTTTTAGGGTGGGTTGAAAAGATACAAAACTACACAGGGCGAATTGTGTTAGTTGGGGTCGTTGGCACGTTTATTGTCGTCGCGCTTGGGTTTGTGATGTACCTCATACCGCTCCTTTTGTTTGCACTCATTCCGCTTCTCGTCGCGTATATAAAAAAGACACCGCTGTCGTACGCTAGTGCCTACAAGATGAGTGTGTATGCAATTGTTCCCGCGCTCGTGCTCAAGACCTTGCTCAATGTGGTCGGGATATTTTTCATTCCACCATACTTTACGTTCCTTGTTTTTCTCCTCATCATTTCCCTCAATATGCGCGAAACAGCAGAACCAACATTGTTTGAGAGTAAATAGAAATTATGAATTATCCGAAATTCACCATGATTTTTATAAAAGAAAATCTTGGGTTTTGGGCGCAAAAATATGGTATAATGAGTATATCGTATGGATAAACAGGAACTCAAAAAAGTCTTGTGGGACATAGACAAGGAGAAGATTGATACACTTCCCACACGCTTTGTTATAGAGAGGGTGCTGTCCTATGGTGGTATTTTTCTTATTATAAAATCTATGCGTGCGTATGGGGAGAATACGGTGAAGCAAGTGTTTGAAACAATGAAGCCGACCAGTATTCCCGCGCGAAAGTATTTTTATCTCAAGAATTTTCTTTTGTCATGACACTCCACCACGAAACAATTACCGACTCGATGCAGAACGTTGCGCGCATTGTTTTTGAAAAATTTGACCCATTTTTTTATCTTGCAGGAGGCACCGCCCTCGCACTTTTGCTTGGACACCGAAAAAGTGTTGATCTTGATTATTTTATCTCGAAGCCGATTGATACGGGGGCATTAAAGGGGATGCTCAACGAGGTTTTTCCAGATGCTTCGGTCGAGATTCTTTTTGAACAAAAAAATACCCTGTGGTGCATGATTGACGGAGTAAAGGTGTCGTTCATTTCTCGCATGGATACTCTACTTGAGCCCGTACATGCCATCGATTATTTTAGGATTGCGGGAATAAAAGATATTGTCGTAATGAAACTATTGGCAATCTGCGGGAGAGAGGAATATAAAGATTATTTTGATATTGCGTGCATTGCAAAGCAAGGGGACGTACGTTCATGGATATCGTGGTGGCAAGAGGTGTACCCAACCCAGGACATTACAAGCTGGGTGGTCGCACTTTCCGCCGTGGACTCGGTTCAAAAAATCCCCCTTGATATAACTGAAAATTTTAAAACAGAGAATGTTCCAGTGGATATTAAACGAGTTGCAGAAGAAGTAACAAAACAAGCAAGGATTTCTGGAGTTGTATAGCTTTCCGCGCTCACATTATTGAGAGTGAAATAATGCCTAACCGCCACCTCACGATGATTTTGGTAAAAGAAAAGCTGGGGTTCTAAGTTTAAGTCGCAGAGTTTACATTGTCTAAATAGTATCACTTGTGTTAATATTTCAAACATGATGACAAAACGCACAATAATGTACCTTCTGCTTGCACTCGTATTTGTTTCGGGGATATTTTTTCTTTTGCAAAAGCAAAATGTTGTTCTACTACCAAAAGATACTGGAATGATTCCACAAGAAGAGACCTTTATGCAACTTGCGTTCCCAAATAATACTTTGGATACTTCCGATTGGCAGACATACAGAAATGAAGAGTTTGGATTTGAGGTGAGGTATCCGAAGAATATTGTTAATGTTTCAAATATACGGGTTTCTGAAATGAAGGAAATGTATGAATTTGGTTTCTATCTTGATTGGCATCTTGGGAGAGTTGATATTAGAATGCCAGCAGCAAAAATTGGTATGAATATTTATGTGTACAATAAAGATGTTGACACTATGTTTAAAATGTATAGTGATTTGAATAAATCACCAATTGGTATTGTTGGTAGTATCCCCATCAACAACACAAATCTATTGTTCTTAATTGCCAATAAGGATACTGAAAACGGAGACCTGTTTCGTTATCAACGAGTATATTTTGCTGGTGATAAAGAACATGCATATGAAATTGTTCCTACTCAAATACCTGGCGAGCATAAGAAAATATTTCAAGAGATCATTTCATCCTTCAAACTTCTCAAGTAATCAATAATAGTTGCAAAAAAAAACGTTACTGTGCTATGATTCAAAAATCGGTTGATTGCAACCGATTTTGTTCTTTTTTTCAAAACTCAAATAAGGAGCTGCAAATGAAACGATTACTAGGAGCACTTCTGTTTTTCCTTGCTTTTGTATCAGTATCACCGGCAAACGCGGTTACGATTTACTACCAACCAACGCCGTACCCGATGACTCAAACAAAAGCGGGTACTCATGTGGTAAGTGGGTGGTTCAACAATTCGTTTAACCAAACACTGGCATGGGATGATGTCTTGCAAATAGGCGGTTGGAGTGACTACTATACTTCACCACTCAAGTTTGATGTCACCGGATTGCCGTCTGGCGTTACGGGAGCATATCTTTATTTATATGCGCTTCCTTCTGGTTCGGCAAACCCATCGCAGGTTTCTATGTATCGCGTAAGTTCATCATGGGATCCTTCTACTGTCGGATGGGCAAACTTTCCGTCCGTAGACGCTGGATATTATTGGCCAGTTTCTACCGCAGTCAATACTTTCCGCGGATATACAATTACTGGATGGTACACTGACTGGAAAAATAACACTCATGCGAATAATGGTGTTATCCTTTGGCCTTACAACAATGACGGTACACAACGTTTTGACAAGTTCGTTTCATCAAAATCAACTGATGACGGGAAGCGCCCTATCTTACGTCTCGACTTCACTCCGTCAATTCAGTTGAAATCACCACTTCCCGGGAACCATGCATGGCTTGTGACAACGGAAGTTGGAGGCTGGGACTGTAAAGGTGACTGGTATGATAAAGCTCACGATGGTAGTAATTATTTCTCGGTTGATTTTTCATGGAGGAATGTTGCTGACAGTGGGGCAACTATATATGGAAGCACGAGTAATATTCCTGTACTTGCCGCGGCCGGAGGGAAAGTTATCATTCCATCTGACTCTGGACCTACTTTTCCTAATGGTAACTATGTTGTAATTGATCATGATTATGACGGGAATCCTAATACTGGAATTACTACACGGTATCTTCATTTAAAGAACACCCCAGCAGTAATTTCAGGTCAAATGGTCTTACAGGGCGACCAAATAGGGGTTATGGGCACAACAGGTCAAATATGGAATTCCTCAAAAGGAATATGGGAGGCTACATCTACCGGTGTTCATCTTCATTTTGGTGCTCGCTATAACGATAGTGGGGCTTCAACAATATCTGAACTCACCAGGGTTCTAATGGACGGTTGGATTCTGAAAAGTTTCCAGACGGAATGTCTTAATAATGACTGGAATAGATACTATCGTTCTTTGAATCGAGCGTACTAAAGTTAAAGTTCTTTCGTTTTATTTTAACAGTAGGATAGAAATATCCTGCTGTTTTCTTTTTTGTAATGAAGTAGTATACTACACTCATGAATTTATTTTGTAAAAAATCAACCATCATCCTCATTCTTATCGTTGTAATGATTTTAGGAAGTACCATATTATATTATTTAAGCAGAGAATCAAGGATTTTACGTCAAGTAGGTAATTATCCCGATAAAAATCTTTACACAGCTAGTTCGACTACATCTCATAATCAAAACTCCATTACACAACAAGAGCAATTTGTGGTTGACAACAAAGGAGTTTATCAGAATACTGTTTATGGTTATGAAATAGAATACCCAAAAGGCACCAAGATCGGACCGTTGTTTGAAGAGTTTTTACGGTTACCGATGAATGAATTAATGGCGGTTAGGCTTTCCACAACTGATTCTAAGGCCACTCTTGATATTTTTGCCGGACAATGGGAGGTAATGGTACCTATGGTTGGGATGGGTATAGACATAGGCACACTTTATGCCGATGATCTTAAAGCTTTTGCTCAAAAAATCTGGAAGCTACAAGGTGAAGATTTTGATCATAAGGTAGCCGAATCCGTTACCGATTTAGTAACGGTGCCTTTTGCTGGAGTACAGGCGTATAGTTTTACTGCCACACAAAAGGGTGGGACATATCTACAGCATGCCACCGGGAGAGGAGATATAGAGAAAAATTTTCTTATTTTTGAACACTTAGGTAAAAAAATAGTCATCATGTATTCTAATAAGAATGACACTATTGAGACGATGAAAAATTCTTTTAAGTTTATAAATAAATAGTTCCCGAACTCTCCAAAGTGGTCATGGACAACTGGATCCTAAAAAGTTTCCAAACAGAGTGCCTAAATGGCACATGGAATCGTTACTACAGATCTGGGAACACGGTGCACTAAGCCACCCCCGGTTTCTTTTTTCTAGGTAATTTTTGTTATTAGTTTTCTCCAGATTATAACTCCCAGCGCAAACAGAAGTGTGGAAACAATTGCTGACACAATGCAGTAAATGCAAAAGGCGCCGATTTTGAATTTTTGGATGTAGAGGAAGTAAGCGGAGGAAAGAAAGCCGAGGGTTGTTGCGAGAACGAGGAGTTTTGCGACAAGAAGGTTTTTTGTATCAAGATAGAGTAGCGCGAGGAAACCAATTGCGAGATAGAAAATGACGCCTAAAAGAGAAAGCGGAACGCCAAAGAGCACTGAGTATGGGGATTTTGAAACCGTGTCGCACCCACTGGTGATAAAACAGGGGATTGGTGTGCCGGATACTCGTTTTGCAAAAAGGAATGCTGAATCAGCGAAGCCAATGAGTGCAAGCACGACTATTGACCAGAGAATAATGTTGGGGGCCTGCCCCGTTAGAGGGCGCAGGATATTTTTTGTTTTGTAGGTAAACATAGAGAGATACTATAGAGAAAAAATATGGTTTAGGTTATTTCTCTAACGGGGTGCGTTCGATTGCATATTCAATAAGGGCCTTTAATTGTTGATAGTCACGCGGATTGTCGGAAAGTTTTCCATTGATAAAAAAAGTTGGTGTGTGATTGACGGATGATGCGAGGGCACTCTTACGGTCGCGCTCAACTTTTTCTTTGACTGCATCACTCACTACATCTTTTTTGTACTCCGCCACATCAAGCCCAAGCTTTTTTGCATACCCTTCAAAAATTATTTGTGCGCTCATGCTTCCTGACCACTCGCTTTGGTTTTTAAAAAGCATATCTGCCATCTCCCAAAATTTCCCTTGCTTGCCGGCGGCTTCAGATGCATATGACGCGGGGAGGGCATTTTTATGCATAGATAAGGGAAAGTGGCGGTAGGTAAAGGCAACACTGTCTTTATGCTCTGCGAGAACTTCTTCAACCCATGGGTAATTTTGCCCACAAAACGGACACTGAAAATCGCTGTATTCGGTGAGCGTTACTTTGGGATTTTTCGCACCTTTTGTCCAGTCGGTTTGATCAAGCGGGAGGGACATTTTACCGTCCTTGCGTGGAGGCTCTGTTGGTACCGCTGTGGCCAATTGCCATGCGCCTATTCCCGTAACAAAGACCCCAACGATTGCCAAAAACCAAATAATAATTCTTTTTTGCGAGTCCATAATCCATCCATGATAACAGCACCGCTACTTTTTGGGAAGCAGCGGCTCCTCTCTATTTCACTAATTCTCGCTATAGCGAGAATTAGTGAAATAGAGAGGAGCGGCGAAAACTCGCATCTCACGCTGTTTTCGGGTAGAATATTTTGATATGAGGTACCAAGGCTATGCAAATGACGGAGGAGAGACAGTGGACTCCAAACAGGTGTCTGAATACGTGGCAAAAATGCGGCGTGCGATGAGTGACAGTGCGTATGCGCTTCCGGAGGCGTCACTCAGGCTTCCATTTGATGAGAAACTCCTTAAAAAATCACAAACACTCGCAGCCAAACTTGCGGGACCAAAGCTCGCCTACATTTTAGACATTGGCATCGGCGGTTCAAACCTTGGCGCAAAAGCGCTCTATGAAGCGACGGCAGGAACTCTTGACCCACACACGCCGTTTGCTCCTAAAATGCTTTTTGCGGATACGTGTTCATCGGAGGTGCTTCTCGATATGGCGGAGCTTCTTTTAAATGAAATTTTTGATAAAGAAGAAATTATTATTATTGTGGCAAGCAAGTCGGGTACAACGACAGAAACAATTACCAATGCATCAGTTTTAATATCTGAGCTTGAACAAAAGCTCGGCTCACTCGCAGACCGCATCGTATGCATCACGGATGAAAATTCTCCACTTTGGAAAATTGGTGAAAAGCAAAAGTATCATTTGTTGCCGGTACCAAAAATGGTCGGTGGGCGCTTCTCGGTATTTTCCCCCGCAGGAGTTTTCCCACTTCTCTGTGCGGGGGTAGAGGGGGAGGCGCTTATGCGTGGGGCACAGTCGGTGGTGGATGACACCGTGGAGCGCGGGACAGAAAGTTTTGCCTTTAAGGCGGCGCAAGATATTCTCGCATGGCACAAAAAAGGTGCAATTATTTTTGACCTATTTGTGTTCCACCCCGAGCTTGAGTCGGTGGGTAAATGGTACCGACAACTTTTTGCAGAAAGTATTGGAAAGGAAAAAACAATGGACGGCGCGAAAACAATTCATCGTATGGTGCCAACAGTATCTATCGGCTCCACTGATCTGCACTCCGCAGAACAGATGTGTCTCGCACAACCAGATATTTTTGCGCGCCTACTCGTTCGTGCACATGTGCCACACTGGGAGCATCAGTTTTTAGCAGAGGACAAAGTATTTTCACCGCTCGTGTCGGGGCTTTCTCATCGCGCACCATGTGAGATCATAGATGCTATTTATGGGGGAGTCGTTGAAACCTACAATACCCACGGAGTTTCCTATGGAGAAATTTCACTCACCGATCTTGACCTTGAATCTTTGGGTGCACTATTGCAGTTTATGATGTGCACCACGATGCATCTCGCGAACATGCTCCATATCAACGCTTTTGACCAACCAAACGTGGAGGCATATAAGGATGCGACGAGGAGAATATTGGGAGGGAAGTAGGGGGTACAGGGGGCGGGGAACGTTTGGGACATGAAGAACATGGGGAACAAAGAAACGCACAGTCGCTATGCGACTGTGCGTTTCTCGTTTGCGCTCCCTTGTTTTCTTCTAATGTGGTACAATGTATCCATTAGTAACGATAGTTTAATTTTTATTATTTCATGAAGAAAACTTTTATAAGCACAGGGGCGCTCGCACTGCTTCTTGCCCCAGCAATTATGTTTGCACAGTCATACGATTCGTCTGGTGGGTGGCAGAATTTGCTATACATAGAGGATACTTCTAAACTTCTTGAACTGACCTCGCTTCTCGCAACACTCACCGTTGCGTTTGCTACCATTGTGATGGTGTGGGTTGGTGGTCGTAAAATGCACGGAGGAGTTTTTGGAAGCATCCTCAATCTTTTTAGCATTGGTATGACACTCATCTTTATAGGGTTTGTTACGGGTATTCCCGTGTTCCAAAACTTTGACCATCTTTATGTAAAAATGGTGCACGACTCACTCTATATTATTGGTTATGTGACAATGGGTCTTGCAGCAAGCAAGCTTCTTAAAGTAATTAAAGGCGAATAAACAATACTATTATGGATCAAAGAGAACAATACAAAGCAGTAATGTCAGAAATTATCGCAAAGCAGAGCATTATTCTTGGGCCTGATATGTCTATTATGCGTGCCAAAAAGATTTCAGGAATTGAGATTGGTGAAAAAGGAGAAGTAGTAAATATTGAGGGTGACCCCGCAGAGGCGCTGGAGCGACTCATCGGTACTTATGTAGAGCTCTCGGGACAAATTGTAAAAAATGCTATTGGTTCAATTTTTACAAAATACCCAGAAATAAAACAGGTTAGTTAAAACTTTAAAATAGAATTATGGTTCCTCGCGAACTCTATCCGACCCTCGCTCTGCTCGTTGTCCTCTACCTTGTGGTAATTGCGTTTTCATATTGGGGAGTGAGACGTATTCGTAAGGGGGTGAACGAAAAAGATATGGAAGTAAAGCGCCGCCTTTATGAGCTTGCAATACTAAAAGAAATATCAGACAGGACTGGGTACTCTCTCAACATCAAGAAAATTCTTGATGTGATTGTTGGATCACTTAATCAGTTTCTTGAATACAGCGCGGTGTCATACATGCTTTTGGAGCCAGCAAAGGTGATATTTAAAGCAGACCTCGAGCGCTCGGTGGCCCCACATTTCATAAAAGAGGTTCGAACGCGCATGCTGGGGTCGCTTTCTGCGCTTTTGGGGAAGGATCTTTCTCAAATGGAGGTTGAGGAAACGATCACCGGCGCTATTATGATCGATGTCACAGAAGAGCCTGTGCAATCGTATTTTAATATTCCGCTTGTAATTGGCGGGGAGCTTGTCGGCGTACTTACTATCGCCCATACAAAAGCGGGGCTCTATAAAGAATCGGAAATGGAGATTTTGTATAAAATTGTGAATCAAGCATCGCAGGCGGTCACGAAGCTTGAGGAAGTGGTAAAAACAGAACAAGGGAAAATTGCTGCCATGCTAGAAAGCATGCTTGAAGGGGTGGTGATGACCGACCGTGAGTACCATGTCATTGCTGCGAACCCTGCCTCAAAACTAGTTATAGGATACAAAGGGGAGGGTACGCCTACCATTTTTGATTTCATTGATACCTTTAAGGAAGTACTTGATATCAGGAGCAAACTTGAGGAGGCGATTATGCTGGATAAAATTATTACGGTCCCAGAAATATTTTTTGGCAATAAATATTATCAGATAGTTGTGTCTCCCGTGAAGTCAAACGTAGGCTTTACCAAAGGGCAAACGCTTGGTGGAGTTGTTATTTTTCATAACATTACACATGAAAAAGAGGCAGAAAAAATGCGCAATGATTTTACCTCAATGATGGTACATGAGCTGCGCTCACCCCTAGGGAATATCAAAAAGATTGGCGAAATGATGCGGTCGTCCAAGGTGCTTGAAGACAGAAAAGCTACGAGCGAATATGTGTCCATGCTCTACGACAGTTCATCCTCCATGCTTGATTTGGTAAATGATTTGCTCGATGTTGCAAAGCTTGAAGCGGGGAAATTTGCAATTGAGAAACAGCACATAGATATAAAAGAGCTTCTCGTTGAACGAGTGAAATTTTATGACACTACTGCGCGGTCGGCTGGGATAAATCTGAAAGCACTTGAAGGAAATGATCTTCCCAATACAGTGGAAGCTGACCCAAGTAGAATAATTCAGGTTATGAACAACTTGCTTTCAAATGCCTTCAATCACACACGAAAAGGTGGCACCGTAACCGCATCTTGTTTCGTACATAAAAAGGGGGCCTCAATGGTGGACGAGGCGCAGGCGATTGCTGCACCGTGGAGGAGTGAGGGGATGTCTCTAAACGGAACGACCCTCGCTACCTCTGTGGTGATTGCTGTTACTGATACGGGAGAAGGAATTACCGAAGAAAATCTCACTCGGCTTTTTAATAAATTCACGCAATTTTCTTCAAGTGTACGGAGCTCAGAACACAAGGGCACAGGACTCGGACTCGTGATCGTAAAAGGAATCGTGGAGACGCACGGTGGGTTTATCGGAGTAGGTTCAAAACAAGGTGTTGGGAGCACTTTTTATTTCACTATTCCAATTTAAGTCGTATTTGTAGTACAATATATATCACCATGACAAAAAAAATATTGATTATTGATGATGACAGAATTTTCTCAAAGATTCTTCGTGATGGCTTGATCGGAGGGGGCGCCGGAAAATACGAGGTGTTCACTGCATTTGATGGAGATGAGGGGTTTGAAGTGGCCTCGCGTGAAAAACCCGACCTTATTATGCTCGACATGATGATGCCAAAAGTTACCGGCATTGAATTTTTGAAAAAGTGGCGCGCAGAAGAAATTGGCAAGAATACGCCTGTCATTGTGGAAACTCAGCTTTCGGATTTAGAAAAAATGAGTGAGGGTGTGGAGCTCGGTGTGCGTGGATATATTATTAAATCGGATTATTCTCTCGATACGATCTTGAGACAAGTAGAGGATATTCTGAAATAGTTCGTAGGTGATAGGTTACAGGTGTTAGTGGGATGCATTTCTTAAAACCTAAAACGTTGAGCCCTTCTCCTAAAACCTACTATCTAAAACCTAAAATCTAATTAATTATGGACGAATCAAAAACAAAACTATTTAAGGCGCTCGGAATGTTCGCGATAGCGGGAACGGTTCTTGTTGGTGCAATGATCATTACGGAGGTAAAAGGATATCGATTTATCGGAGGTGGAGTTTCTGCAACAAACACAATTTCAGTTTCTGGTGATGGTGAAGTGTTTGCAGCGCCAGACATTGCAAATATCTCCTTTACCGTACGTGAGGACTCAAAAAAGGTTTCTGATGCGCAAGATAAGGTCTCAGTAAAAATAAAAACCGCGCTTTCGGTGGTACGCAAGCTAGGTGTTGATGACAAAGACATCAAAACGCAAAACTATAATTCGTACCCAAAATACGAGTGGCAAGAGGGAACGATTACCTGTATGGCAATCGGCTGTCCACCATCACGCCCAGGCAAGCAAGTGATTACAGGATATGAAGTTTCACAAACTGTCACCATTAAGGTGCGTGATTTGGAGAAAGTAAATGCACTTGTAGATGGACTTGCAACTGCAGGGGTCACCGAGATGCAGGGACCAAACTTCGCAATTGATGATGAAGATGTTTTGAAAGCAGAGGCGCGCAAGCAAGCGATTGATAAGGCGCGCGCAAAAGCAGAAGTCCTCGCAAAAGATCTTGGGGTGTCGCTTATCCGCATCGTGTCATTTTCAGAGGGAGGAAATTATCCAATGTACTATGACAGAGGAATGTCGCTCAGTTCTGCAAAAGCAGAAAGTGCACCAATGCCCGAGCTTCCTCAGGGAGAAAACAAAATCACCTCAAATGTGACGGTGACGTATGAGATACGATAAAGGGGGAACTGGGGGAACGTTTGGGACTGGGAGAACTTTAGGGACTTGAAGAACGAAAAATGAACGAAGAAACGCACGGTCGCTACGCGACCGTGCGTTCCTTCGTTTTTGTGTACCCCCGTTCTTCCTGTCCCGAATGTTCCCCTTCATGGGTTCTACAACAATTAGTGTGGAAGATTTAACTCAGCTTTTAATGGCTAATTTACTTAAAATTTAAAAATCGTTGTTTTTAAAGTATATTTTGACAAATTTCTTATAAGAAGGAAGCCTTGTATGACCTGCGGGGTGTCT
>JAUSES010000006.1 GCA_030649835.1 bacterium | reverse complement strand
GAGGATATTCTTCTATGCTTGAGAATTTTCTAATAATTCTATCAAGCACAAGATTTACTGCATGAATCCCATTTTTAGGATCTGAAAGGTCCGGAATGGCAAGCGACCTAGCGACCTGCTCTGGAGTCATAATATCCATTTTCATAAACTGATTTCTTTTTGTGATGTTAAAGGGCACGAACTGTGTTCCTTTGTCTACAGTATGTAATAGCACAGAAATAGATTAAATGTCAAAAATTTGTACTCGTCCAGCACATATGAGACTTCTCGGCTGTTAATGTACTCACAATATACTTCAATGGAGAAACAAGTCCAAGCGACCAATGGGGACGTCTGGTGTTGTACCACAGAAGCCACTCGATCAACTTTTCGTTAAACTTGTCGATATCATAAGCAAGCAACATCCGGTTTTGTTTGATGAAAGCGTCAGAAAGTGTCCGGTTGAATCGTTCGATTTCAGAATTCATCTTGGGACAGCGGGGGTAAGTGTGGAAATGAATAATGCCGTTTTTCTCAAGGTAAACTTCAAAGTGTTTAGCGAACTCGGACCCATTGTCGGTTTGCACATGAGTGAGAGACATCGGAGCGACTGATTTGAACTTTTTCATGAAATCGCTGGCAGAGTCAGAAGAATGATTTTTGTAAGCATAAGCAAAAGCAAACTTGGTTTCCTTGTCGATGGCGGTGACGATGTATCGTTTTATGCCATTGGTAAAGCGAACGATTGAATCGGCTTTTACCAGACAACCATCGTGACCCTTGGAACGCAATTTCTTGCGCTTTACCAAGGTTTTCTCACGAAAGGTGTCAGTGTTAGCGTAGTATGAAAGCTTGGTGTTTTTTCTGAGCACACCTTGTCGTTTCAGATCATTGAGTATCCTTCCGACCGTGGAAGCAGAGAGATTGGCTACACCATCAGCCTCCATGAGAACAGCGAGCTTGTCTTTGGAGAGATTGGGATCAAATTTACGCTCTGTGACAATGAAATCTCTGACAGTATCCGGTATCACTCGTTTCCTTCTCCGTTTGGGAGCGGTACTTTTCTTGTTGAGAGCTTCCAATTTTCCAAGATTCTCTTGTAACGCTTTTTGCCACCTGAAAAGCGTCGGTCTCGATACTTTGAAAGCTTCTGTTGTC
>JAUSES010000005.1 GCA_030649835.1 bacterium | reverse complement strand
AGATGACCGTGCGATTTTGTGATTTTTTGGATAGTGAACTTGCCGGAAAGGGCATTCTCAATTTCCTTTTCCGTAAACACATGTTCGAGAAGGCCAATTTTCGGGTGGATGTAAGAACCTTCTTCATCAGCCGGGTTTTCTTGCAGTAAGCGCTTAGCGTGCTCGTCGTGATCAAGCAAAAAAGTTTTCCAAAAAAGCCAACCACCGGGCTTGAGCACTCTTGCGATTTCCTCTCGCAATCTTAAGCGTTCTTCCTTGCGCAAGAAGTGCGAGGTCATCATATCTAGCACAAGAGCCTGAGAGCTGTCGGTAACAAGAAGGGGATTGGCGATATTTTGTATTTGATATTCAATCGGTAGATTCACGCTAAGAGCTTTTGCTTGGGCAATGGCCTCGCTTGAAGTATCTAAACCGACACCTTTCATGCCAAAAGTTCGCGCGAGATGTAGGAGGTTTCGCCCGTTGCCGCATCCTAGGTCAAGTACCGAGGCGGCTTGATTTAAATATTCTCGGCCGTACTCGCGCGTAAGCCAGCGGGTAAATTTTACTAGGTCTTCGCTCGGATTATTGGAGAGGGCGAGGTGGTTTCCAGCTTTGTACTCCTTGTCCCAAAATGTGTGACCGGCGGTGTTAAATCTTTTCCTTTTCATCCTGTAGTGAAAATTGGCTCTGTTTGCTGTGAAGCAATTTCCGCCAAATTTAAATTAAACTAAGCTTTGTAATTGAAACTCCCGCAATACATGTCACTTCGCTGTGGCAAACAGCGGAGCCAATTTTCACTACAGGATTCATGCCTTACATTACAGCACATTACTATTTGTGTTACAAACAGTAATACTTTTTAAATGCGCAACATCACTGACGAACATCTCGACTAAATTAATTCAACCAACAAAGTCTCAGTATCAACCTCCTTAGCCAGCTCAATCAAAATTTAACCAAAGTTATCCCCACACAATTAACTCTAGCTATAGCTTATAGTTATTGTATGGGTAGATTAGAAAAGGATTCGCGCAAAAGGACTCGCATTCGGAACCTTCAAAAAATTGTCTTGGAAACCGTTGCTGTGGCGGGTGTTTTAAGTGTGGCGCTCGTGGCACCGAATGCGCTCATTGTTTTAAAAAAGCTCGGTTTGTCTCCTAAGCCAAGGCAAAAAGAAATATTTAATCTTTCTAGGCATCGTCTCGTCAAACATGGGTTACTTGAATATTCAGGTAGAGGTTTTTTGAAACTTACCCCGAAAGGTGAAACCAAATTGCGACAGTTGGAACTCTATGATTACAAAATCAAAAAGCCGAGACGCTGGGATAAGAAGTGGCGTGTTCTTATTTTTGATGTGAAAGAGGAAAGGAGAGCGACAAGAGAAAAATTGCGCCGAACTCTCACTGCGATCGGCTTCACAAGATTGCAAGACAGCGTTTGGGTTTATCCCTATGATTGTGAAGACCTTATTACCTTACTAAAAGCGGACTTTAAGATTGGAAGAGAACTTCTATATATGATTAGTGACTCTATTGAAAATGACCAATGGTTACGAGAAAGTTTTGGGTTACCGGTTAGTTAGATAGGTTAAAGATTTCTTGATTTGGAGTACACAATTACTTGTGGCTATAGCTACAAGTAATTGTGTACTGGAGATTTGTGATACTTTTCATACCTTTCTATAATAAAGAAGATTTCCTCGCAGCTCTGCTGCGGGGTAGTTGATTTTTTTTTTACAAATCTCGCATCCTCCGGCAACTTCGGTTATACCCCCACACCAAGCTTGTAAGCAAGCTTGGTGTGGGGGTATACTTTGAAATCATGTCTCACAGCAAGATATATATCT
>JAUSES010000056.1 GCA_030649835.1 bacterium | reverse complement strand
GGCCAAAAACATGCTTGGAACACAATAGAACGCAAACTCAATCAATTTAACTAATACACACACATGAAACAACAAATAATGGCATTAACACTCCTAATAACAATCTCAGCCTTACTCGTCTGGCTACCCAACACAAACACAATGTTCGACACATGGAGAGTAGGGGCATCGATAGTAACATTCATACTAGCAACAGTATTAGGAGCAACAATACTCTTATTCCACATCATAGATAACTACAAAGTATGAAAAGAACACCAACATACAAATGTGACAACTGCAAAATGACTCGATATACTCCTTGCACATGCACACACAAACGAACCAAGAAATAACACATGAGAAACAAATACCCAGGAATATGTTATAGATGTAAACACCTAGTACAACCAAAAGAAGGACACTTCGAACGAGACATAATAAACCACAAATGGAAAGTAATCCACATAAACTGCGTATTAGAACAACGAGCAGAAAAACAAGAAACCGAAGAGCCAGAAGAAGACATAAACTACAACACCTGTGAACTACAAGGATGTAATGAAAACTGCAACCAAGACTCCCCAAGCGGCACACGATATCACAACGTATAAACCTACTAACACACACCAACTAACTAATTAACTAACTAAAACTAACATGGCAAAAGAAATAACAATCCCACGTGCCTGTAAGCCAAAGAAACTCCCTCCATTCGACAAAGCCACACACGAATGTTGCCACAACTGCACACCAATAACAGAATCTCACTGTGGACACGACGAAACAGAAAACTACGCAGGCAACTTTGCAGTATAACATTACATATAAACACACACACTAACTAACCAACTAACTAACCAACTAAAATGAACCCAAAAGATATCAATTTCATACAAGCATCACAATTCTCAGAACACACAACATATAGATATGAAGTAACACTCTCAAAAAACAAATGTCTATTCTTCGGCAAAGAAGTAATCAAACTCTACAATCTCAATGTAGGACTATTCAATTTCTATTTAGATCCACCCAATAACATTATAGGCTGGACAATTGTAGATAGAGGCGACTTAAGCACATTTAAAGCAACCAAAGGTAAAGGCGTCAAAAGACTCAACATGATAGGCAAATCAGGAGGAGGAACAATAAACATTGCAATTGAACTCAGAAAAATGAACCTTGACCTAAAGAAAATAGAAACAAAGAAACACTCAGTCAAAACACACAAACCAACAGGACTACTCAAGATGGAACACAAAATAGATTACATTTCATTAGACGAATACTCAACAAAGAAATAAGAGACAAATAACACCATGACTGACGAACAATATCAAGCCCACATAGACAAAGAAACTGACAAACTAGAGAAAACACTCCTCCCAATCATCAAAGAATACTTCATAACCTGCCAAGTAAGGCTCACAACAGAAGAAATTGAAGATGAAGCAAGAGACCTAGCAATTACCCTATACGAAAGACTAAACCTTTATAGACCACCAACACTAGACGAATAACACACATATGACACTAGATCCAATATTCTACTACCTCACAAAAGACCACAAAATCAAAACAACCACAGACATCACAAAATGGGGAAAAGCAATGCAATCAAAGAATCGCATAGTCAAACAAGAGACAATCAACAACTAATTATGAAGAAAAAACAACCAACCTCCCGCGACACCTACACTCGCTGGGCCAAGAGCTTGCCCAAAGGAACCCAAGTGAAAATGTACATCGGGCCAGAGTGCTTTATGTCTGTCGTACAGCCGAACGTGATGGCGTTTGCGTACTCCTACGGGAAGAAGAAGAAAAAGCAGTAGCCCCTTACCAATCAACAACACAGCCATGACCAAACCAAGCGAGAGAATCAAAAGCCCAATAGATATGGGTAAATCAGATTCATATATGTCTGAAACAAGCGACGCAGGAAAATTGCTGAAAGTGAAATACCTCCAAGAAACAGGTTTCAGTGACGCTAAGTTCGCTCAAATTGTTTACATCCTCGACGAAATGGCAGAGCAGATAGCACAACTACAAGCCCAGTCTCCCTCAAAGGAGAGTAAATGAATAAGATATGAGCATAGACCACGACAAAAAACATTGCGAGAGTATGCACGGGCAATTTCCCTGCCCCATGTCCACCCATGACCCCGACAACAAAGAGTGCGCAACACGAAAGACTTTTGCAGAAGGATATACTGCATCGTGTGACTGTCCTTCCCCAGAGGTGCGGGAGGAGAAGTGCGTTGATGTGGCTCATTATTTCCCCGAAAAAAGTCAGTCCTGTAAATGTGGGAAAATGGGTCGCAATAATCAAGGGATTTTTCTCACCCCCAGCACCGAGGAGGAGAAGCGACCACAGGTGTGCCCAGAATGTCAGTTTGAAACAAGTGAGGACAGGTTGAATATGTTAGGAGAAAGCCACCACGCACTCTGCTCTCGGAGAAAAAACGACGATGGGCTT